>JBCQUO010000064.1:0-9899 GCA_047173955.1 Rikenellaceae bacterium | reverse complement strand
GGGGGGGAGCATGGGAATGCATCGGGTGTCATAGTCTCCCTACAAGACAAAAAAAACGCCTAACATACGGATTCGTATTGCTAGGCGGTTTAAAGTTTTGCGGAGTAGATTATTTAGATGACTCTACAGACACTTTACGGAACTCTTTCATAAGTTTAGAGATCTCCAATGCAGCTTTACGCGCACGTGTACCTGCAGCTTTGTTTCCCTTCTCTGCTTGAGCTTGAGCGTTAGTCTCAAAGATCTCAATTTGCTCCTTAATTTGTGTTAATAAATTTTCCATTTGTCTTTTAAGATTAAGTTTTTTAAAGTATAGTTTGCACAAAGTTATAAAAATATTCAAAGCTACAACAATTTTTAAAGAAAAATTTGCATTCGAAACTTCTATATACGATATTTAGGACTGTTTTGTCCATTTAGAGAACTGAATTTTCGATATGAAGATAACCATACCTCTACAAATCAGCACTTATGACACATTGTAGCACAAAAAAGGGGCTCCCCAAAATCACATTGTATGATTTAGGAGAGCCCACCGAACAAATATTAGTAATCTTACGATCGCTCTAATTAAAACTCATATCCAGTCCAAGAGAACAAAGAGGCTGCACAACCAGTGTTAGAGGTTGTTGAGTAGTCTACAGTGTAGTCTGAAGCATCTGTAGCAACAAGCATATCTACGCAGTTGAAGTCTGAAGTAACGCTTACATATGTTCCAGAAGCTGCGTCACCCTTGCTATCTACGAAGTCGATAAGATCGGCAGGAGCTGCGCCCGAACCAGTCACAAGAGCGTTGATGATTGTAGCCTTAGCACCACGGCGGATTTTGATTGCATCGTGCATCTCGAAAGATGAGTCAACACGGATTGTCATGTTCTCGATTGTGAAGTTCGATTGGTTGTAATCTGTGTCTGTAGCCAAACCATCGAGGTTACCGTCAGCCTCTACACCGCGTGGGTCGCTCTCTGTAGATGTGTAACCATCCTCCCAGATTCCGTAGCAGTTCTTCAAAGTTCCAGTATAACCTTGTGTGAAGTCAAACATATCGTCGTCAGAGTTTACAACAAGAAGGTTTGTTACGTTTACCGAACCACCGAAGAACTCAACACCATCGTCAGCGGTTGCCAACACGAAGATGTTCTCGATAACTGTTCCGTTACCAACACCATTCAAAGTCAAACCGTTGTGCTCAACGCTTCCGCTCGACTTAGCACCTGTTTTGTCTAGAATCATGTATGTGTAAGAACCTGAGTTGTCTGCCTCGTTAGTACCTCCATAAGCATAAGCATTTGAGATCTCTGTAGCTCCCTCGTTTCCAGAAGCAGATGAACCCGATACAGGTGCATAACCATTGATAATAAGACCTCCCCAGTTTGAATCCTCGTCAACGCAGTTGAAAGTTACAGGTGCAGAAGCTGTACCATTTACATTCATCTTACCACCGCGGTCTACAAGGATGTAGTTACCGAAACCAGCCTTAGCCGAGATTGTCATTCCAGCAGGAACAGTAAGGGTAACGCCATCGCCCACAACTACAGCTCCAGAGATAACGTAAGTCTTAGAAGCGTCAAGAGTTTGAGTCTCCAAGTTTCCGCTCAAATAGGTGATATCACCTGCGTCGCCTGCGTCGCCTGATTGAGTGTCATCACTACATGAAGTGAATGATAGTGCAGCTACAGCAACCATTGTTGCAACATTAGCCAATTTCAAAAATGTCTTTTTCATTTTTTGTTTAATTAAATGTGTTTGTATTTTATTATAATTTTTTTCTATTCAGGTCATTGCAAAACGTTAGTTTTGCTCCGACTTTAGAGAGCGTTGATAGGTGGATGGAATTTTAAAGATGGCGTATAGGGTTGTGAGGGAGCGTACTTAGACGTACGTGACCGATCAAAATATACGATATATTTGAAATTCCGCCGCCTTGCAACGGTCTCCTAGAAGCTATACGAAAGTCCCAATGAAATATCCATTCCCTTCTTGAAGCTACTCAACACGATTGTCTCGTCGCTATTGCTCGACTCGCGCGATAGCTCATATGTCGAATCCAAAAGGTTGCGAGCTTTGAGTGTCAACGATAGCTTGTCGTTTAGTTTGGCCGACGATACGAAGTCCAAGGTCGGAACACCCTTCTCCACGATGTCGTTGTAACCCTCTGTTCCGATTGTGTAGATCTTGTCGCTCACATAGTTAAGAACCACTGTGTTTGTAAAGCTCTTTGTGCCACGAGTGATTGAGTACGATAGGTCGGTGTTGGCGATGTAGGGCGCAGCACCCTCCAGCTGAGATCCCGATGGGTCGGTTGCGAAATCAACCTTCGCTTGGGTGTAGATGTACGATCCATTAAGACCAAATGTCAAGCGGTTGCTTCGTCCCTCGCCCAAATCTTGAGAGAATATATTTTTGCGAAACTCAACCTCTACTCCAGCAGCCACTGCATGGTCGGCGATGTTCTCGTACGAAAGGAATCCACCCGATGTACCCTTCTCGATGCGTGAGATTGGGTTGGCGATGTGTTTGTAGAAACCAGTCACCGAGAAGAGCTCTCCGTTTGAGATATACCAATCCCACTTAACATCTACATTGTAGTTGTCCGAAGGGAGTAAGTTTTCGTTACCCTCGCTGTTGAAGTTCGCTCCGATATAGCGATATGGAGAGAGCTCCTTGGCTTGGGGAAGTGTGTATGTCTGACTCGCACTAAAGCGTAGTGAGTGTTTGTCGTTGAGAGAGTAGCGAAGGTTCAAGCTAGGGAGGAAGAAGTTCTTCTCGATACCTCCGTCGCGCTCGATATCGTCTACCACCGCGTCGATGTCTATATCTACCATATCGTACTTCACACCTACGTTGGCGATAAATCTAGGCGAGAACTCATATGTCAAATCTGCGTATGCTGAGTGGATGTTCTTTGTCACCTCGTAGTTGTCGTAACGCTCCTCTACTTGGAACGCGCTCATGTTTGAACTATTGAAGTAACCATCCATATCGAGGTTAGAGCTCGAAACGGCACTCTGTGTAACGACCAATTGGTTGTACTCCGTAGCGTTGAAGTTGTTCGTAACAAAGCGGCCTGAGTAACCTAGCTTAAGTGTCGATTTACTATCCACCTCATCTTTGAGCGAATATGTAACAGAGGCCTGCGCATTGAGATCTCCATCTTTGAGCTCGGTGTAGAAACGTTGGTGGCGGCTATCTCCCCTCACTTGGGTGTATGAGCCATCATTCTCCTCACCGAAGTAGTTCACGCGGCGGTCTGGCTCAAGTCCGATAACCGAGTTGTATGATCCTGCAACATCCAACCTTAGGCGTGGAGCAAGGGCCCACTTCGAAACCAATTGATTGATATACATCGAGTTGTCATTTACCTGTTGGCGAACCAAAATTCCTCGACCCAAGTCATATGCTTGGTATACCTCCGAGTCCGAACCTTCGTAAACGCCCACTGACTGCGACGAAGAGTGAACATACATAAAGTTGTAGTCGATCATATGTTTGTCGCTCACCGCGTAGCTCACATTGGCCAATGCCAAATAGCTGGTCGTAAGCTCCGAGATCGAAGCCTGCTGCTCCTTATATATAGAGTTACTCGTTGTTGTGCTGCGAACCAACTCCTCTGAGTATGAAGCTCCGCGATCGTAAGAGGCTACAACATAGAACGTAAGAGGATTATTCGCAACCTCGAATCTCTTTCCACCCGACACGCCAACCCCCATATCAAATTGCGATGAGGCAGCAGAGGGGGTAAGTAGATTATTAAAATCGTAGCTGCTTCCAGCCGCCGTGGGCATTGTGTTGTTGGCAAAACCCAGAGAGCTCACACCATCCAACTTCAACATATCGGCACCTATGGTTTGTGTGTTTACACCTCCCGAAATCGAGACATTTAGAGCTCCATCGCCCGAGAGTTTTTTCGACGCGATGTCTATATTGGCTCCACCCACATCCGATACTCCGGGGGCATAGAACGCCTTGTTTACATTTACGCTCTGGATCACATCCGTAGAGAAGAAGTCGAGCGATATATTTTTGTACTCTGGCTCCTCCGATGGGATGGGTAGTCCATTGAGGGTTGTCGAGTTGTAGCGATCTCCTAGACCACGCACAAAGACATTCTTCACACCCTCTTGCTTCGACACACCCGACACCTTCATCACAGCACCCTCAGCGTCACCCACTCCTTTGCGCGATAACTCACGAACACCAACAACCTGAGTTGCTACGATTGCGTTGCGTTGATCTGCGATTGCAGCAAACTCACTCTCTCTGTTTACTCGCGTTACGACCTTCACCGCAGCAATCATCTGACTGTCTGATTCGAGGTGAATCATCATATCTGGAAGTTTAGCTTTGGCATCGACATCCAACTCTTGAGTTGTGTACGAAACATAAGATACCGAAAGGGTGTGTGGCTTGCGATCCAAGTCGATCTCGAAGTTTCCATCCAAATCGGTGGTCACACCTTGAGTCGTACCCTTAACCATTACCGTGGCTCCGATAAGAGGCTCGTTGGTCGACTTGTCTATAACCTTTCCTTTGAGCGTTGCAGCCACTGCCGATGGCACTGTTGCGACTGCTATCAATACTGCAAAAATTAATACTTTAAAATTTTTCATCACTGTTCTATTTTTTCCTATTCTTTGACACTGCAAAGGTCTGGAAAGTATATTACAATGATGTGTATTGCAAATTAAAGATGTGTGAACAAACTCTTAAGATTCTGTTTCGATGTTTTTGAGCCCTTCTGAGGGCCTTATATTAATATATAGGTGCGATAGCTGCGCGATCAAATATCACAAATATGGATAAATAATGGGCAAATATAGATAATATTTTGAGGTTAAATAGCTAATTATTGCTATTTTCTCGAAGTAAATTATTATATTTGTGACCATAAAAGGTGACAAAATATTCAAACACATAAATTAAAACATTTCGGATTATGATCTATTCACATGAAGTACAGCAAATGTGCTGTGTTAAGAAAGGTGCAAATCACGAGTCTGCTCCAATCCCAGAAGAGGGAAAGTGGGTTCGCTCAAAGGAGATTAGCGACATCTCTGGTTTGACTCACGGAGTGGGTTGGTGTGCACCACAACAAGGAGCATGCAAACTTACGCTAAACGTAAAAGAGGGTATTATCCAAGAGGCTATGGTCGAGACTATCGGTTGCTCTGGTATGACTCACTCAGCAGCTATGGCATCTGAGATCCTCCCCGGAAAGACTCTTTTGGAGGCTCTTAACACCGACCTCGTTTGCGACGCAATCAACACCGCTATGCGCGAGTTGTTCCTTCAAATCGCTTACGGTCGTACTCAATCAGCTTTCTCTGAGGGTGGTCTTCCAATCGGAGCTGCACTAGAGGATTTGGGTAAGGGTCTACGCTCTCAAGTAGGTACTATGTTTGGTACTTTGGACAAGGGTGTGCGTTACCTAGAGATGGCCGAGGGTTACTGTACTCGTATGGCGTTGGACGCTAACGATGAGGTTATCGGTTATGAGTTTATCCACATGGGTAAGTTCATGGAGTTCATCAAGAAGGGAATCGAGGCTACAGAGGCTTTGGAGAAATCTAAGGGATCTTATGGTCGTTTCGCTGAGGCGGTTAAATATATTGACCCACGTCAAGAGTAACATTGTTTAATATACATAAAGAGAAAAAAATTATGGCAAATTTATTTGAAAGTTACGAGCGCAGAATTGAGAAGATCAACTCTGTACTTGCTCAATATGGTATTAACGGTGTTGAGGATGCAAAAGCAATCTGCGAGGAGAAGGGTCTTGACCCATACACAACTTGCGAGGAGACTCAACCTATCTGTTTCGAGAACGCTAAGTGGGCTTACGTCGTAGGTGCTGCTATCGCTATTAAAAAGGGTTGTTTCAAGGCTGCTGCTGCTGCCGAGGCTATCGGTGAGGGTTTGCAGGCTTTCTGTATCCCGGGATCAGTAGCTGACGACCGTTTGGTTGGTATCGGCCACGGGAACTTGGCTGCTCGCCTTCTTCGCGAGGAGACTAAGTGTTTCGCATTCCTTGCAGGTCACGAGTCATTCGCTGCTGCTGAGGGTGCAATCAAAATCGCTGAGATGGCAAACAAAGTGCGTACAGAGCCTTTGCGCGTTATCTTGAACGGTTTGGGTAAGGACGCTGCTAAGATCATCTCTCGTATCAACGGATTTACATACGTTCAAACTCAGTTCGATTACTACTCTGGTGAGGTAGCTGTAGTTGAAGAGACTACATACTCAGCAGGTCTTCGCGGTAAGGTTCGTTGCTATGGTGCAGACGACGTTCGCGAGGGTGTGGCTATCATGTGGAAAGAGGGTGTTGATGTATCTATCACAGGTAACTCAACAAACCCAACTCGTTTCCAACATCCAGTAGCTGGTACTTACAAGAAGGAGCGTACACTCGCAGGCGAGAACTACTTCTCAGTAGCTTCTGGTGGTGGTACAGGTCGTACCCTTCACCCAGACAATATGGCTGCAGGTCCAGCTTCTTATGGTATGACAGATACAATGGGTCGTATGCACTCTGACGCTCAGTTTGCAGGTTCTTCTTCTGTGCCTGCTCACGTCGAGATGATGGGATTCTTGGGTATGGGTAACAACCCAATGGTAGGTGCTACAGTTGCTGTGGCTGTTGCTATCCAAGAGGCTTGTAAGTAATATAAACTTACTTTAACATATTTTAAAAGCGTCTGTAAGGGAGTCAAATCCCCTACAGACGCTTTTTTATGCTATTGAGACCGTTGCAAGGCAGCGAAATTTCAAAGATGGCGTATAGTTCTGATCGGTCACGTACTCTAAGTACGCTCCCTCACAGCCCTATACGCCATCTTTAAAATTCCATCCACCTATCAACGTTCTCTTTTTCGGAGCAAAACAAATGTTTTGCAATGGTCTCCTATTTTACTTTAGGATGACATTATTAAGTGCGGGCAGTGAGTACTCTACCACGCCGCGTTTAGCTGTTCCAGAGATGCTTTGTTGCTCGCCTTTGCAATCCACGTAGTTAAGGGTTGTAGATGCACCTTTGGCCAATGGCATACGTAGGGTAGCCGCAGCGTCTGACTTAACTTTAAGTCCGCCATCTACCCACTCGATTAGGGCTGTTGCGTTAGGAGTTGCTGACTCAACAGAGTAGTTGCCGTAGCTCAATAGTTGTCCATTGCCAAGGAACATGTACGATACATTCTTTGATGGGCAGATCGAAACCACGCCATATGCAGCTTGGAACTTAGCGCCTAGGCTCTTGACCTCCTCCACAACAGAGAGCCCTGTGCAGTTGAAGATATACTCTTTGGCACCTGTTTTAGCCACAACCTCGATACCCACGAAGTCGCTATTCTTTGAATCTATATAGTTCACCGACTCAATTGTTTTACCCTCTTTGGCTGTGTATGGCTCATAGATAGCAACGAATGGGCGACTCCACGCCTCGCCATTCTGGCGAACGATCATCGCTGGGATAGGTGCAGACTCAACCTCGGGTGTCATCTCGCCACCTAAGCCCTTGAGCGCACGTGGTGTCATCACCGAGAAGAGCTTACGATCTACCTCACCCTTCATCCACACATCCATACGTACATCATCCTTCTTACCATCTAGGTTAAGCTCAAATGTACCTTGGAAATCACCGCTATACTCCACCTCTTTTTTATCGGTGATGTAGTCATAACCTTTGACCTGACCGCCAGCCGATGTGAGGTCTGTGCTCTCGGTCATAGCTATAGGCTGACCTTTGGTGTCGAAGATGTTGAATACCTGACCAGCGTTGTGATATAGGTACTCATGCTTTTTGTCTCCGCCGTTGATCTTTGCCGAACGGAAGATATCGACGTAGTATCCCGATGTGGGCGACGTGCGCACGATACCATTCACGCGACGCTGCATCGTCTGCGTACCCTTCTCGAGGAATTCGTTATCGACATACGACATCACATATGGGTCATTTGAGTCCTTTTGGTTGTACTCGGGGAAGTTTGAGTGCAACTTATGCGCAGGCGACACCTCTCCGGGCTTCATCTCGGGGCTGCTGTTGCTCGACACACCATCAATAAGCACGGTGTTGTGCGAGATTGTTGCTTTGTAGTACTCGCCATGATCTGCCACCCAGTAGCTCGATCCGCGCGCCTTGTCTACAGCCAAGGGGTAACCCTTACCATAAAGCTCCATGTTGATACCGTTGTTGTGGTTGTGGTTGAAACCTGTACCTGCATTTGTCAACATCAAACCCTCTATGCGATCCATGCCGCTGCGTTGGATCGTTAGGTTTACATTTGGAGCATAGAAAAGTGTCGAGTATGGAGATTCGTCAGTTTGCGCATTCGCGTCGATTGTGTCGACATAGCTGAAGAGCTTGTATAGCGAACTTCCCTTCTCGCGGTCATACATTCCTGCTGCTATGTGCTCGTTGAGGATAGCGCTCAAAGCAGACATCTTCTCTGTTTTGTCATATTTAGCGTAGAGAGCCAACAACGACTCAAACATCGCATAGTCGATAGGTGAGTATTGGTTATCACCAAAAGAGACCAACATTTTATTTGGCAAGAGGTACTCAAACGATGCCATCACCGCCTTCTCGACGATCGCGAAATCCTTCAATATATCTTTATTCTCCATTCCGTCGATCAACAGCAGAATCTCCGCTAGATCTTTGGTTGTCGATGTCGAGTACCCCGGAGACTCGTTCCACATACCTGTGTTTTGGTCATATATATCGCACACCTCGCGGAGAGCTTTTTGACGTGGAACGCTCTTGTTGAGGATGAAATCAATGTAGTATTGCTTACCACGTCCATTCTCATAAGCCGCATCATCCTCCAACGTTAGGGCCAAATAGGTCACAAAACATGCTTGGAAGACATTCCAGTTGTTTGTCGATACTCCATTTACAATGATCTGATCGGCAAATTTTTGGAATACAGCGTGCATCTTTGCAGTGTCGCCATTTTGCTTGATGATGTAGTCATAGAGAAGGTCGTAACAGAGCGGAAGCGAGTTTATCACCCTCTCGTGAATCACCTCAAACGATGTGTATCCAACCAAATGGGCGTTACGATGGTCGATCTCCGAGATTGGAGCCTCGCGGTAATACATTCCATCTGTGTAGGTCACGAGGATGTCATACGCAAACTTCGCGTACTTCTCCTCGCCCGACAACCAATATATAAATGCCGCATACATTGCCTTGTCGACAATGCGTTGGTTGATGGTCTCTATCTGGTGTGCTGTTTGCGAGTTTGGAACCCACTCCCAAGGCTTACCGGGCTTTTTGTTGTTTTGGAGATAGATCTCGTCATCGCGGTAATCCATATATGGAACCGTCTCTTCGAGCGATGGAGTTGCCCAGTCAGTGGCCCAGTCACGTCCTCCCGTGAAACGGACCGTTGGCACAGGGGCACTTCCTTCGGCGCGTGAGTAGTGAGCTCCATTAATATATGGAGTCGTGTAGCGGTTCTTCCAATACATCTGCAAGCGCGACAATACCCATGTGGTATCCGTTTGGTGGATGTCGACATATTTGTCGACCTGCTTGTGCGCTTGGTTGAGTGTCTCGCCAGCCCACTTCTGATCCTTCATTTTCTTCACGATCTCGCCTTTAGTCTGCGCCGAGAAGATTTTTAGCCTTGCGTCATCACCCGATGCAAACGCCCCAAACGAGCAGACAGCCACCAATGATAATAGACAAACTACCCCTTTTAATGGAGCACGTAGTAATCCCTTCATTTTTTGTATGTTTTTAGTTTATAAGTTTTCGCAATGTAAAGGTAATAATTTTATCCGAAACTCACAAATCCGTGGAACTATCCACCACATCAAACAAAGAGGGTCGGTCTCCGTGATGGAGATCGACCCTCAATTATTCTCACTCGGGGATTAGACCCTTTGTGAATCTTCGT
>JBCQUO010000063.1:0-9933 GCA_047173955.1 Rikenellaceae bacterium | reverse complement strand
ATATCGTCTCGCGCCCCAGAAAGTCGATCCATCGGCTATCAGCATACTTGGGAGGGTTCTGGTCGGCTATGAGCCCCAAACCAAAACACTTGCCATCTATCCCTGCGCGGTTTTTGATACAGAATCGCATCACTTGGCTGCTCTCCAAAGCGATGAAGTTTGTGTGGTTGCGCGTGCGAAGGCGTATAAAGAGTTCATCTATCACAGGGTTCTTGAGTTTGTGATAGGCCCCGACGATGTAGTTGCCTGTGAACTCGCCCCAAAACATCATGTGCTCCCAGATCCCGAAGTGCGACGTGAGCCCCACCCAGTTGCGATCCTTGACCTCCTCATAAAGTTTTCGGGCCTCGCTGTGGGGGTTATCCACATCGTCGAACTTTCCCTTCATTCGGGGACTCGACAGGGCGACGATGCTAACTATCACCTCGCACAAGATCTCGTAGAACTCAGAACATATTTGGTCGCGTTGGCTCTGCGTATAGGTCGGGAATGCGTAGCTAAGGTTCTCTTTCACGACCTTGACCCTATACCTAAACACCTTGTATACAAAGAAATAAACCACTGGTGCGACGATGTTGTAGATCATCCAGTTGGGCATCATACCAAACACCCTGCACTTGATCCACAAAATCTCCAACAAGATCTTTTGCCCCCAGCTTAGTCTACTCTGCCTCGTTTTCATCGCTATATTTGCCTCTGTTTTTCTCTCGTTTCTCTTTGGGCTTACCAGCTACGACCACCACAAATTCCCCTTTGGGCTCGTGGTCGGTGAAGTGTTGAGCAACCTCCGTGAGTGTACCCCTCACCGTCTGCTCGAACTTTTTGGATAGTTCGCGCGTCACTGAGACCTCGCGCTGGGGTCCAAACACCTCGGCCATTTGGGTTAGGCACTTCACTATTCGGTATGGAGATTCATAAAAGATCATCGTGCGCTCCTCGTCGGCCAACGATGTGAGGTGCTTTGTGCGCCCCTTCTTTTGGGGCAAGAACCCCTCGAAGCAGAATCTATCGCATGGGAAACCGCTCTGCACGATGGCAGGTATAGCAGCTGTGGCACCGGGCAGAGTCTCTACCTCGATCCCAGCCTCGACACATGTGCGGACCAACAGAAACCCCGGATCCGAGATTCCCGGGGTGCCTGCATCGCTCACCAAAGCGACACATCGTCCCGCTTGGATCGACTCAGCAACCATCGTGCAAGTTGCATGTTCGTTGAATTTATGGTGCGAATAGAGCCTCTTCTCGATGCCCAGATGTTTGAGCAAAAAGAGTGTTGTGCGCGTATCTTCGGCCAATATAAAATCCACCTCTCCCAAAATCCTAATGGCACGAAGGGTTATATCTTCGAGGTTGCCGATGGGCGTGGGTACGATATATAGTTTTGACATTTATCTGTATTTGTGTGATGAGGCGGTTTACCACCCCCTATCTTAGTTTAGCGGAAATCTCTGTTCGAGGAGTTTAAGGACCAGTTTGGTCGCCTCGTCGTCGGGATCCCAGTCATAATTTTCGACTATGTAGATCATGCAGTCGTCGAAGTTCTCTATCGCATCCAAGTCATCCAACATATCGTCGCAGGCCGACATATCGCCTCCAAAGAGCCCCTGAGCGATTAGGTATCGGTCGTTGATAGATGAATTTACAACCCCTTGGCTTATGGTCACCTCCTCCATCTGGTCTTGCGCGAAGCGGTCGGCTATGGTCTCGACATTGGAGTATAGCGTCTCGCCCAACACAGGGGTCGATATGGTTGTCTGTGGTGCAATGGTTATGGGGGTGATATCGAGCTCTTCATCCTCTATTTCCTCCTCTACTACCTCCTCAATTTTTTCCTCTTCGATCTCTTCTCCCTCTTCATTGGTCTCTGCCTCTGCCTCCTCGTCGTCATCCTCCATTATAAGTTCATCGACAATGTCGAGCGACGATGGTGCCGCAGGGGCAATAGTTAGAGGGTCGATCTCCTCGACGATTGGCTCCTCCTCCATGGTTGGGGTCTCCTCCTCCATCTCTTCAATGATTGGCTCCTCCTCCATGGTTGGGGTCTCCTCCATCTCTTCAATGATTGGCTCCTCCTCCATCTCCTCAATGATTAGTTCCTCCTCCTTCACCTCGACATGTGTAGGGGCTACAACCGAAGGGGTGGGGATTATAGATTGCGGCCCATCGCTATACAACGAAAGGATGGCGCTGCGACGGCTCTTTTGGCGGATCGGTATCTCGTTGATGTCGAACAATACACGCTCTACAACCCTCTCGACATGCGGCTCCTCGACCTTTTCGATCATTGGTTCGGGCGCAGGTGTTGGTTCGGGTTCAGCCATAGGTTCGGGTTGCGGTTCTGCCTCTGGCTCCTCCTCAGTCTGCGGCTCATCTGTCTCCTCTATCTCGTCGATAATATGTATATCCTCCAGCGAAATAAGTGACCCGAAATCATCATCCTCTGCGGCAACATCCTCCTCCTCCTCATCTTCGTCATCCTCGCCCTCGTAGTAGGTCAGCTCCACCTCAATCTCCGAGAATTGCGACTCCTCCTCGTCCTCTTCACCACCTGCCTCGGAGGTGAAAGCAACAGGGGCTACAGAGTCCATAGGCTCCGAAGTAACAGCCAGAGTGGCCAATCGAAGCTCCTCGTAGAGCCTCTTAACTTTGTCGAGAGCCAAGTCTCGCTCTATGGCCGAAATCTCGGCCTCGTGAACCCAGCTGTCGGTTAAAGCTGAAAGTTCGGTTAGTTGTTTACGTATTAATTCGATATTCATACGTCGGTTTTATTTAGGGGGAGTTATATTTTCTCCCGAATTTTAATTTTTAGTTAATAATTTCCCATTTTTGATTTTGCAAAAGTGGGCTGTAGTGGCTCCTACCGCCGATTTTTGTAAAAGCTAAAAGGGGTGGTTAGTAGCTTAAAAGTGATTTTGGGAGAAACTATAACTCCCCCTTTAGTTCCAATTTGTCCGAATTCCACTCCTCGTCACTCTCGAAGTAGACTACAGGTCTAGGCTCTGCCAGCCCCTTCAATCTCAAATACCCCTCATATAGGTTATACCCATTTTGAGAGTCGTCGGCCAACGAGAAGGCTATAACCGAAGGGTGTAACTTGGCGCTGTGGTAGCCCACATCTATGCGCTGCATATATGCCCCCCACCACTTAGGGTCGTTCGAGGGGTTGCCCCCCTTGGTTATCTCCTTAGATGAACGGCTGCTATTGATCGGCATGGGCGATATAATATACATACCCTCCCTATCGCATGCCTCATACAGCTCCCTGCTGTGAGCTCCAGCCGCTATGCGTATGGCGTTGAACCCATTGTCCTTAAGTATGGCGACCTGCGAAGGGTCTAAGTCAGAGACCACACTTTTGGCCACGAGATCCACAGCGCTGCCATTGACCTTAAGCTGCCCACTCTCGGCCGAATAGTCAACCACGTTGAAACCTATATTGTAGCTATGGTACTCGAGGTAGCGCCCCTCATATTGGGTCTTTACCCTCAGAAGGTATCTATTGGGACTCTCTGCGCTCCACCCCTCGCTCTTGTCTATAGAGGTAGCAAAGGAGATCACCTCCTCGCCGCGCATCTCCAAGGTCACATCTCGGTGTCCAAAGGTCACAAGTGTGCCATCCGCGCTGTAGAGCGAATAGTGGATAGTCGAGGTGCGAGGGTTAAGAACGTGGCTCTTGATAGCGACATTAACCTTCGAGTGGATCTTTCCCCCCGACAGCGAGCTCTCGACCCAAATGTCGCGGATCATCTGCGTGGGCTGCGACATAACATACACCTCACCCACCATGGGCTCCGTGCTCCTCTTGTTCCACCCCTCGATAGCCTCAGCCCCCGAGTGTGGATCCAAAGTCAGAGTGACCACATTGCGCCCCTCGACACTCCCACGCGTGATGTTGAACTCCGCAGGCGATGCCCCATTTTGAACACGCCCGATCTCTTGGCCATTCACACTCAGCGTGTAGGAGGATGATACACCCTCGACCCTGACATACAACTGCCGACCCACCCAACTAAATGGACAGGTGAACTTAGACTCGAAAATTTGTTGATCCTCAGTGGGATGCAACCAATCGTAGAGCTTGTAAACATACTTCGACGCAAGCAGGTCATCTTTGGCAAAATCGTGCCACTTCTCATACGCAATAATCTCACTGCGAGGTGATTGCGTGTTTTGATTCATAAGTGTAGAGTCGCAAAAACTTTGAGCGTAAACCTGAACAACACCCATCAAGGCGACAATGTATAGTGTAAGTCTCATAAAATTTGTATATTTGTCGCCATAAAGATACTATTTTTTTACAAACCCCAATGCTAAAAAGTTACCCAAAATTAAACTTTCCTCCAATAAAACTTAAGGTTCAGCAACTCCCCACCTCCAAAACCCCCTACGCGTGGAGCCAACTCAGAGGTAGCTACGTGGCTCTGACCCCCGAGGAGTGGGTGCGTAGACACCTCGTTGAGTACCTTATAGCGGAGTGCGGAGCAGTGTCACTCCAGATGGTCGAGGAGTATCCCGTGAATCTCAATGGACAACCACAACGTGCCGATATCGTCGTCATAGATAACCAAGGCAACCCCCTTATCCTAGCCGAATGTAAAGCCCCAAATATAAAATTATCGAACGACACCCTCGCCCAAGCCGTGAGGTATAATTCTGTCCTAAAAGCTCGATACATAATCCTCACAAATGGCCTTAAACATATGTGCCTAGAGTCGGTGGAGGGTAAATATATCCCACTAAATTCATTCCCTAAATTGTAATGTGATTTTGCTGAGGTTAGAGGCCTCTAACCGCAGCCTCTTATTACTCTCTCAACTTTGAGTCGATGATTATTGTCACGGGGCCATTGTTGGTGAGGGATATTTTCATGTCGGCACCGAAGACCCCTGTAGCTACTTTGCCACCAAAGAGGGCGCGCGTATGTTCGACGAACTGGTCGTATAGGGGTCGTGAGATCGCTTCGGGTGCGGCTTTGATGTATGAGGGTCGGTTCCCTTTGCGTGTCGAGGCGTGGAGGGTGAACTGGCTCACGAGGAGGAGTTCGCCTCCCACTTGAGTTATGTCGAGGTTCATCACCCCTGCTTCGTCGTCGAAGATTCTCATTTTGAGCATCTTGTTCACCAGCCAATCTATATCGTCGGCTGTGTCGGATGGCTCAACACCTATGAGGACCATCAGTCCATGATTTATCTGCGAGTATATCTCTCCCTCAATTCTCATCTGCGTCTCGGTGACGCGTTGTATCACTAATCTCATATCTCTATTTTTGCGTTTTTGCACTCTCCTCGAAGTATACCCATAGGTTGTCGTCGGAGGGTGTGGGTGCGGTTATTGTGACCATCTCCTTGGTTGTGGGGTGGCTGAAGCTCATCTTTCGTGAGTGGAGCGAGATCCCCCCATTGGGGTTGGAGCGTTTGGCTCCATACTTCAGGTCTCCTTTTATGGGACACCCGATCTTGGAGAGCTGAGCACGTATTTGGTGGTGTCGGCCCGTGAGGAGTTCGACCTCCACGAGCGAATAGTTCTTGCTCGCCCCTTTGACCTCGTAGTTGAGTTTAGCCTCCTTGGAGTTGGGCTTGGGGGAGTCATATGCGCGCGAGCGGTTCTGTTTGGGGTCGCGTGCTATGTGGTGCACGAGGCTTGCTGCTTCGGGCGATGGGCACTGCTCCACCACGGCCCAATATCTCTTCGACACCTCGCCATTTCGGATCTTCTCGTTCATGCGCGACAGCGCTTTGGAGGTCTTGGCAAAGAGGACCACGCCACTCACGGGGCGATCTATGCGGTGTACAACACCCAGAAATACATCCCCGGGTTTGGAGTCGCGCACCTTGATGAAGGCCTTTATCTGATCCTCCAACGCACTCTCGCCCGAAGGGTCGGGCTGCACCAAATCACCACACTTCTTGTTGACAACGAGGAGGTGGTTATCCTCGTAAATTATATCTTTTTTCTCGAACATACATTATTTTTTTTGTCGGGTCTGAGACTGCCTCACGTCATTGCGGCCCTCGAGCCGCAATCCCTAACCCGACATTACATTGAGATTGCGGATCGGAGTCCGCAATGACGGATGGAGAGTTGAACGTGATTGCGGATCGGAGTCCGCAGTGACGAATTTTCACAATACAAAACTAAATGGAAGTAACATCTCTGCGCTCTCGACCACTGTTGCTGTCGATCCGCTACACATAATCACCTTGATCGGGGAGCCCTGCCTGCGCTCGGTGTCGAGCAACGATTGGCGACACAACCCACACGGTGTGCACTCTCGTGAGTCGGGCATCGAAGCTATAGCTATGGCCTCGATTGGGTTGTCGGGGTTGTTTGCCGCGGTCGAGAAGAGAAGGCTGCGCTCGGCACAGATCCCTGCTGGGTAGACCTCGCTCTCGAAGTTGGAGCCATAGATAATCTTTCCGCTACGGAGCCGAGCCGCAGCACCAACCCTAAAGTTGGAGTAGGGGGCCGACGACCTCTTTGTCGCCCCGATAGCCTCTTTGATAAGGGCCATGTCGGGTGTGGGGATCTCCAAAAAAGAGTCATAGCGGTGGTAGGTGAAGGTGAATAATTGATCCATGGCTAATAAATATTATACGTGTTGACCACAAAGATAGTAATTTTTAGCAGGATAGGGATTTATACTTACAAATAATCGGTCTTTATTTACTATCTTTGTCATTTAATTTTATTCCTAATGAGAAAGAAAAAGGCCAATTACCCCCTAATCGAAGGGCTTGAGATCACCACCTTAGCTGCCGAGGGCAAAGCTATGGGGCGTTACAACGACATTGTGGTGTTTGTCCCGATGACCGTTCCCGGAGATGTTGTCGATGTGCAGATACGTTCCAAAAGACGACGCTTTATGGAGGGTGTAGTTGTCAAATATCACACCAAATCTCCGCTGAGGGCCGAACCTATATGTGAGCACTTCGGTGTGTGTGGCGGATGTAAGTGGCAAAACCTCCCCTACTCGGAGCAGCTAAGGTTCAAGACCGACCAAGTGAGGGACCAACTCGTAAGGCTTGGGCGACTCACCATACCCGAGATCAAACCATGTTTGGGGTCGGCCAAAACGGAGTTCTACCGCAATAAATTGGAGTTCACCTTCACCCCCAAAAGGTGGTTGACATATGAGGAGATCGCCTCCGACAACCAGATCACAGCCGCACCAGCCCTAGGATTTCATATCCCCGGGATGTTCGATAAGGTGTTGGACATAAATAAATGTTGGTTGCAGCCCGACCCCTCGAACCCTATCCGCGACGAGATACGCGCATATTGCATCGACAATGGTTATACCTTCCATGACCCCCGTTCGCACGAGGGGCTAATGCGCAATATCGTGATCCGCACAGCATCGACGGGCGACATTATGTTGATCGTCGTCTTTGGAGCCAACGACACGGAGCGTATCGAGGCGCTGATGCAACATATGGGTCAGGCGTTCCCCCAAATCACCTCGCTGATGTATGTGGTCAACACCAAGCTCAACGACTCGATCTCGGACCAGACACCTATTTTATATGGCGGCAACGACCATATCGTCGAGGAGATGGAGGGGCTCAAATTCAAGGTGGGACCCAAATCTTTCTACCAGACCAATTCGGATCAGGCCTATGAGCTCTACAAGGTGACGCGCACAATGGCGCAGCTACAGCCCCACGAGACCCTCTATGACCTATACACAGGTACAGGAACCATCGCCAACTTCTGCGCCTCGAAGTGTGCCAAAGTGGTGGGCGTGGAGTATGTACCCGAGGCGATCGAGGATGCCAAGGTCAACTCCGCCAACAACAATATATCGAACACGGTGTTCTATGCAGGCGACATGAAAAAAGTCCTCAGCGACACTTTCGTGGCCGAGAATGGCCACCCCGATGTGATAATCCTCGACCCTCCGCGTGCAGGTGTCGACGAACCAGTGATCGAGGTAATACTTCGTGCGGCACCCCAACGTATTGTCTACGTGAGCTGTAACCCAGCCACCCAAGCGCGCGACCTCGCACTGCTCGAAAGAGACTACTCAATCGAGGAGGTGCAGCCAGTGGATATGTTCCCTCATACCCACCATGTCGAGAATGTCGTGAGACTAAAAAGGCGTTAAGCAGTGCCAAACGAATTTTTTTTAAATTTATTATTATAAAAAGGCAATTTTATAGAAGATTTTACAGCCAAAATGTTAACTTTGTGTATAAACCAAACTACTGTAGCGAAATCTTCACCAATAATTTAGCACCATGGAACAACCTTTAATAGATCCTATTGATCGCGAAATATTGATCTCGGAACTGACCCCAGAGCGTAAAGCACGTAACACCAACAAAGCCGAAAACGAAATCTATATCTTCTCTGCATCGGAAGCCCCAGCCCTCATGAAGGAGGTGGGCCGCCTGCGCGAAGAGTCGTTTCGCGCCGCTGGAGGTGGTACAGGGTGTGAGGTCGATATAGATGACAAGGATCTAGCACAAGATGGATATGTGCAACTTATCGTGTGGGATCCACGCAACCAAGAGATCGTCGGCGGATATAGATTTATCGTCTGCACGGATGAGAACCCCAAACACCTATCCACAGAGCATTACTTCAACTTCTCACCCACCTTCAGACGCAAGTACCTGCCATACACCATAGAGCTAGGGCGATCGTTCGTGCAGGTCAAATACCAAGCGCGTCGTAACCCCAAAGGTATCTTCGCCCTCGAAAACCTATGGGACGGACTCGGCGCACTGATGGTGCTCAACCCCAAAGTGAAATACTTCTTCGGCAAGATCACAATGTATACCACATTTAGTGAGCCTGCTCGCAACGCCATAATCTACTTTATGCACAAGTATTTCCCCGATAAAGAGGAGCTTATGGTCGCTAAGGATCCACTCAGATTTGACCTCAGTAACCCTAAATTCAAAGAGATATTCTCTAGCGACGACTATAGAGAGAGCTTTCGTGAGCTCGTCAATGAGGTGCGCCAATACGATGAGACTGTACCGCCACTATTTAGCGCATACATGAACCTCTCCTCTACAATGCGCACGTTCGATACTTTTCTCAATACCGACTTCGGTGAGGTCGAAGAGACAGGTATACTCATAACAATCCCCGATATCTATCCCGATAAACGCGAAAGATATACACGCTGGAAAGGGTGGAAAGAGGGGCTCCAACGTCGTAGATATACATGGCGACAAAAACTCCTCGCCCTCAAAAACAAAACATTCGTCGTCGAGTAAGAGGCTGGGTTTAAGAGGCTGGTTTAAGAGGCTGGGCCGCCCGCTGTTAGGGCTCCAGCCTCTTAAACCAGCCTCTTAAAACAAAAAAAAGCATCTAACTGTTAAGTTAAATGCTTTGAGAGCGAAAAACGAGACTCGAACTCGCGACCCCAACCTTGGCAAGGTTGTGCTCTACCAACTGAGCTATTTTCGCATATGTTGCACCGTGCGTTACTACCCGATTGCGAGTGCAAATATAGAGCAAAAAATCAGAACCACCAAAAAAATCGAAAGAAAAATAACGTAAATTTTACACAAATTCAAGCCTACCATTCATATATCACTAAAAATCAAAGAGATGTGGCACGCAATTTTTTGATATTTTTTTCGTGGCTATAGGGTAAAAAAAAGTGCAAAGCAGCGTTAAATTCTATTTTCGAGGGGTATTTATCAAAAAACAGGGGTGTAAATATGTACAAATCATTGCAATTACAATAAAAATAAATTTTTTTTTATTACTTTTGTTGTTCGAATTTAAAAGTAAATACGAACACATCTATATGCAAAACAACTATAAACGCTATCTTGTCACATCGGCTCTTCCCTATGCCAATGGACCTCTACATATTGGCCACTTGGCTGGAGTATATGTACCATCAGATATTTACACGCGCTACCTTCGCCTTCGTGGGCGCGAGGTGATCTCGGTGTGTGGAAGTGACGAGCA
>JBCQUO010000062.1:0-10000 GCA_047173955.1 Rikenellaceae bacterium | reverse complement strand
GCTAACTCCGCTTTTTGTGGAATTAGCCCTGTTTTTTTTATCTTTATTTTTGGTTTACTGGACAGCAATATTTTTATATTAAACGTTCACTGAAAGGTGAACAGAAAGTCGTGGCATCAGCACACGAAGCGCAAGGATAATAAATCACAGCTTGCTGTGCGGCCGCCCGCTGTTAGGGCAGTCCAGCCTCTAAAAACAGCCCCTAAAAAAAGAAACGCTATAGTTTAATATCGTAGATCTGCACCACACCCACAACCTTATCCGACGCATCGACCACGACCAGAGAGTTAACTTTGTGGCGTGTCATCATCTTCTCGGCCTCGATGAGTCTCTTTTCGGGGGCTATGCGTTTGGGATTGGGGGTAAGGATATCGGCCGCCGAGATCTTGAAGAACTCTCCCTCACGCGACTCCATAGCTCGACGTATGTCGCCATCGGTGATTATTCCGACGATTTTTTCATCTTCGCACACGATAATCAGCCCCAATCCTCCGCGGCTTATTTCGTGGATCATATCCTTGGCCGAACATCGGGGGTCGACAATCGGCAATGACTCACTACGCATAATATTGCCCACATTCATAAGGAGCCTGCGCCCTAGGCTTCCCCCCGGGTGGAGACGTGCGAAATCAACACTTGTGAAGTTACGCATCTTCATAAGTGTCACCGCCAATGCATCGCCCATTGCGAGTTGTGAAGTTGTAGATGTTGTGGGTGCGAGGTTCAAAATACAAGCCTCCTGCTTGATCCCCACGCAGAGATGTACATCCGAAAATTTGGCCAATGTAGAGTCCGCATTTCTGCTCATTGAGATTAATTTATTGCCATTGCTGCGAATGAAAGGGATGATTTTGAGAACATCATCCGTCTCTCCCGAGTGCGAGAGAGCCAACACAACATCC
The DNA here is from genome assembly GCA_047173955.1 of Rikenellaceae bacterium. Classification (GTDB taxonomy): domain Bacteria; phylum Bacteroidota; class Bacteroidia; order Bacteroidales; family Rikenellaceae; genus Alistipes. Next base: position 9,098 of record JBCQUO010000062.1, on the reverse strand, counting down.
TCCTTGGAGATCATTCCCAAATCGCCATGAAAAGCCTCTGTGGGGTGCATAAAGAAGCTAGGGGTACCCGTCGAGGCCAAAGTAGCCGCTATCTTGCGCGCCACGAGACCCGACTTACCTATGCCTGTCATAATCACCTTACCCTCACTTGCGAGGATAATCTCCACAGCACTTTGGAACTCCGCCCCTATGGTATCGGAGAGATGGCGCAAAGCATTGGCTTCGGTGCGCAGACACTGCTTGGCGGCATCAATAATTTGTTCTGTTCGGTTCATAGACTACAAAAGCGATTTTATTAGCTCCTCGAGATTGTGGAGGTGCAACATATTTGCCGCGTCGCTCCACCCTTTGTCGGGATCGGGGTGTACCTCAAAGAAGTAACCATTGGCCCCAAAGGCTTTGGCAGCACGCGCCATCATAGGCACATACTCTCTATTGCCACCCGTCTTGCCACCAGCACCACCGGGGCGTTGCACCGAGTGGGTACAATCCATAACCACCGTAGAGGCGATCTTCAACATATCGGGGATATTGCGGAAATCGACAGCTAGGTTATTGTAACCATACATATTTCCCCTCTCGGTCAACCACACCTCCTTAGCTCCCGACTCCATAGCTTTTTGGTAGGGATAGAGCATATCTTCGCCCGAGAGGAACTGCGCCTTTTTGATATTCACGATCTTGCCACTCTTGGCCGCCTCGACCAGAAGGTCTGTTTGGCGACACAAAAAAGCTGGGATCTGCAACACATCGACCACCTCTCCAGCCGCTTTGGCTTGATAGGATTCATGGATATCGGTGAGGATCTTCAGCCCCCACTTTTGGCGCACGTCCGACAACATTTGAAGCCCTTTATCCATCCCCACACCTCGCGACGAAGTGAGCGAAGTTCTATTGGCTTTGTCGAACGACGCTTTAAAAATTATATCTGTACCCAACTCTTTGTTGATCTCCACCAACCTCTGGGCCACTGTGTCTAGCAACTCTGCGGACTCAATAACACATGGTCCCGCAATAAATTTTATATCAGACATGGGTTAATTTTTTTTATTTTGTAGAAAAGCCTCCGCCCTCTCCAAATCTTCGGGAGTGTCGATACCGATAGTCTCGATATTGGTCACCCCAACACCGATACGGTAGCCATTCTCGATCCACCTCAACTGCTCCAACGACTCCGCGATCTCGAGCGACGATTGGGCTAAACGGGTAACCTCCGACAAGGCCGAACGCCTAAAGGCATACATTCCAATATGTTTGTAGAAGGTATGCGCCGTCAACCACTCCGCGCGCTCCACACCTCTCAGGTAGGGGATAACCGACCTCGAGAAGTACAAAGCCCTCATCGAGTTGTCGACCACTACCTTGGGCGAGTTGGGATTCTCCAACGCCTCCACTTTGTCGGTCGGGTCAAATGGCTTAACGAGCGTAGCTATATCCACCTCCTCGGAGTCGAAACATCCAATCAGTGAGGTGATCTGCGAGGGGTCAATAAAGGGTTCGTCGCCTTGGACATTTATCACAATATCGGCCTCGACACCAAACTTCTCATACGCCTCCCAACACCTATCCGTACCACTCTTATGATCTTTGGAGGTCATCACAACACGCCCCGAGAAGCTCTCTACGGCCTCCACGATTCGCTTATCGTCGGTGGCCACCACAACATCGTCGACAACGCTCGACACCCTGCGATAGACCCTCTCGATAACTGTTACGCCTCCCAACTGGGCCAATGGCTTTCCCTCGAAACGAGTCGAGGCGTAACGTGCTGGAATAATAGCTACTACCTTCATAATTTACTCTTTCTTAGCCCTCGATCGTGATGGCTTCTTCGCCACAGCAACGGCTGGCTCCAAAGCCAACTCCAAGACCTCTTCGTTAGTCTTGACGTAGTGGAAAGTCAACCCCTCAACATAGTCGGCATTCACCTCCAAGATATCTTTGCGGTTCATCTCCGAAAGGATGATGGTTGTGATTCCTGCTCTCTTAGCGGCCAAGATCTTCTCCTTGACTCCACCCACAGGTGTCACACGCCCCCTAAGGGTTGTCTCACCTGTCATAGCCACACGCTCCTTGATCTTGCGACCTGTATACGTCGAGACAATAGAGGTTATCATAGTGATACCTGCCGAAGGTCCATCTTTGGGGATAGCGCCATCGGGAACATGTATATTAATATCGTTCTTCTCAAACATCTCGGGGGCGATGCCCAACATAGCATGGTTAGACATAACCCACTCATGGGCAATCGTTGCCGACTCCTTCATCACATTACCTAAGTTTCCAGTCAAATTCACACGACCCTTACCCGGTGTGAGGATAGATTCGATATAGAGGATATCGCCTCCCACCTCGGTCCAAGCCAAACCAGTGACCACACCTGTCATACCAGCAATGTCGTACATATCGTTCAAGAATTTGGGGGCTCCCAAGATCTTTTCGACATACGAAGTTGTTATATCTGGAGTGAATGCCTCCTCGAAAGCGATCTCCTTGGCACGCGTGCGGGCCAACTTCGCGATATTTTTGTCCAACGTACGCACACCTGCTTCGCGAGTATACTCCGCGATAATCTTCTCGACAACCTCTCGCGACAACTTCAGCTCACCCTCCTTCACGCCATGCGCCTCCAACTGCTTTGGCAACAGGTGGCTAATAGCGATCTCGATCTTCTCCTCTAACAGATACCCCGCGATATTAATCATCTCCATACGATCTCTAAGCGCTGGGTTGATATTATTGATATTGTTGGCCGTAGCTATAAACATCACCTTCGAAAGGTCATACTCCGTGTCGAGGTAGTTATCGTGGAACGTTGTATTTTGTTCGGGATCCAACACCTCCAAAAGGGCACTCGATGGATCGCCATGGTTGCTCACCGTGATCTTGTCGATCTCGTCGAGGATAATTACTGGATTCGAAGATCCACACCTCTTGATGGTTTGGATAATTCGACCCGGCATTGCACCTATATATGTACGTCTATGGCCGCGGATCTCCGCCTCGTCGTGCAGACCGCCCAACGAAATACGCCCAAACTTACGCTCCAAAGCTGCCGCCACAGATTTACCCAAAGAGGTTTTACCCACTCCGGGGGCTCCATACAAGCAGACGATAGGGGATTTAAGGTCGCCCTTAAGTTTGATGACTGCCAGATGCTCCAAGATTCGCTCCTTGACCTCGTCCAAACCAAAGTGGTCCAAATTGAGCTGCTTGCGCGCGCTATCCAGATTAAGGTTATCTTTGGTGGTCTCGTTCCACGGCAACTCCAACATGAGTTGTAGGTAGTTCATCTGGACCGAATACTCCGCCACGGCAGGGTTCAACCTCTCGATACGCGACATCTCCTTCTCGAAGAGATCGGCAACCTCCTTGCTCCAATTCTTCTTGAGGGCATCCTCGCGCATTTGGTCCAACTCTGCATCGGCACTATCGCCCAATTCGTCTTGTATCGTGCGCATCTGCTGCTGCAAATAGTAGTCGCGCTGCTGACGGTCGATCTCGATCTTCACCTTGTTTTGGATCTCATTCTTCAGGTCAGCCAACTGCTGCTCGCGGATCAAGATCTCGAGCAACTTTCGAGCCCTTGCCAACATCCCCGGAGCCTCCAACAATCGTTGGCGATCCAGATCGGGGAGCTCCAAATTGGTGCAGATAAAGTTTATCACACCACGTTTAGAGTCTATATTTTTGATCGCGAAGCTCGCCTCTTTGGGCATAGCTGGCGACACATTGATAATCGACAGCGCTACATCGCGGATAGAATCGACCAAAGCCTCGAACTCAATGCTCTCGTACTCGGTATTCACATCGCGCATAGGGGTCACCTTAGCGGTCATATAGGGCTCAAGGCTCACATATTCGTTCACCTCGAACTTTGTCAATCCATTGAGGATAACGGTAAGCGTACCATTGGGCATCTCCAAAATCTTGATGATCTTGGCAGTCGTTCCCACACCATACATATCTGTAGGGCCCGGATTCTCAACCTCCGACTCCCTTTGGAGCACTGCGCCCAAAACACCTCCCGACTCATTGACCTCTCTCACCAAACGGATGCTTTTGTCGCGTCCAACGGTGATTGGGGTGATAGCCCCCGGAAAAAGAACCGAGCTTCTAAGTGTCAAGATTGGGATAATATCTGGGGTCTCGGTCTCCTCACCCTCCTCCTCATCATTCGCCACAATTGGTATCACTCTATGTTTGCCATCGAAAAGCTCGGGCAACATGCCCAAGTCATCTATCTCGATACTCTCTATTTTATTCTTCTTACTCATCTTAAAAACAATTTGTTAGGCGATAAAAAATCATCGCCTAACAATTTAAAATATAATTTTACTACTCTTTATCAACAAAACCTTCTCTACCACTCATAATCATCTGGGTTGATGTAGATATGGAAGATAAGTGGCGTATATGCCGGGATATTATCATCCAAAGTAACCTCGCCATAGGCATTTCCCGAGGTGGTGATTATCGTTGCCCACTGTCCGTATCTAAGCTGAGGGATAGAGTATGCCCAAGCTGTGATATAGTTCGAGGCCTCGCTCGCCCACCACTCCATAACTCCGGGGTTGAAGGCACTTCCATCGTCGGTCACTAGGTCGCGCACATCGGAGATATTGGTATCAAAAATGAAGCCATCCAAGAAACGACCTATGTACCACACCTCGGCACTTCCTTCAAAACCGATATATTTACTTGTCAATTTTCCCTCATAGAAGTTGTCATCAATGACCTCTTTCAACATAGCGTCGATCTCCGCCATTGAGTATTGGTTATATACCGACTCGGGGATATCCGAAGTGTAGGGGTTAACATACGTAAGCGGAGTTGCGAATGTAAAACGTCTATAGAGATATACATTACGAACCGTATCGAGCGAATTACTCCAATTCTCGGGGATCAACTCTTGAGCGTTATTGTATGCCTCCAACACATCACTATCAATTTCGTAATCATCGTCATAATCCTCATTAAAACCCTCCCTATAGTTGATCACAAATCCACCATTTAGGTTCATAAACTCCTCCACTGCTGCAACCTCCACAGCATATGGATCCTCAACCGCGTCGACGATCTCGACGATCATCTTCATCGGGCTATAGTAACCCAAGGTGTACTGCCCCGTGAAACCCTCAATAGCATAATCAGCATCATCAATCATATCCGAAGGGACATAGAGGATAAGTTTAGCCCCCTTGTGGAGGTTCAACACCTCATTTTTGAACGCTAGGTTCAAACACTCTGGCAAATAGTCATAGACATCTGGGTCGTCGTAGCTCGAATATATATCGTCATAATCATCCGAATTGAAATAGAGGTCTTGAAAAAGAGGTGTATACCTAATGTGGTCTACAAATGTACCCATCTGATAGGCCAAAAGTTCATTGCGAGTAACAATTAAATTGCCATCGAAATCGTAACCATCGAGGTTGTACCTTATCCAACAATCGGCATACTCATGGATCGGAGTTTGAGAGGTATCTCCCTCGTCCAACACTTGGGTGTAGTAGCCATCCGACCAACGTGTAGCCTCTGGGACATTTGCGGCCATCCAAAGATCCAATATATCTTGCTCTATCTCGTCGTAGTCGGCCTCTTCGGGCTCCATTACACATGAGGCAAATGCAGTTAGTGAGATTACTACAAATGCGGTGATTTTCATGAATGAGTATTTCATATCTCTATAATTTTCTAAAATTTAATTTACTTCCAATATTTCGCAAAAGAGTGCCAATGGGGCCTCTACAGTCGACAACCCAATAATTGACTTGCCGTATGCTTCGTTCAGGGTCATATAAAACTCTATTTCGTCCCCCTCTCTGCACCCCACCAAGAGGCTCTCTACACTCTCGAAAAGCCCTGCGCTGCCCACCTTTATGACCAGCGGCTCCGACGACCAAAATTCGGGGTTCAGCCCCAACTCAACAAGCTCGGCGATCATATCCGCGTCGTTGGTATCGAGCAGAGTCGATACCGACGGGGTTGTTTGATCGTCAAAATCGTAGATCGAATATGTGATCGAGACCGTGCTACCCCACTCTATTTGCGGTTGGATGTCGCGTTGAGCGTTGTAATAATCAGTTATATACATGAACGTTGTCGACCCAGCTGTAACATAAAATGGAGGATCAGTCTCCAGAGACTCCGCCGCATCACTCAGCGAGATCAACAGAGGATCGTGGCTCTCGGTCAGGAAAGTCTCTATATCCTCCTTTTGCTCCAAGCTCAAATCTTCCATGTCATCGCACCCACACATCATGAGTGCCCAAACGAGGGTCAAAAATATACTCAACGATCTATTCATGCGAATTAAGGTTTGAACTACTTTATTCTTATTCATGCCAATTAAGGTTTGAACTTTTTTCTCTTTTTTACAATTTATTATACTTTACCCCACCCCTCAAACCCCCTCCCTTAGGGAGTGGGCTTAGTCGCAAAACAAGGTTTTGCTCCCTTAAGCGGTGCGAATCAAGGTTTGAATTCTCAAACCTTAATTCGCATTATTCATAATTGCGCAAAGGTAATATTTATTTTGCGAATTTCAAAGGTTAAAACCGTGCCAAGGGGGAGATTTAGGGGCATACGACGCGATTAATTGTGCTAACCATCCCCTAAAGTCGTTTTAGTGCCAAGCGAATAATCTCCTCCACCGTGTTCGATGGCGACTCTGCCGCTATGGCCTTGACCACCTTTTGGCTCGCTGCCTTGACAAATCCCAACATCACAAGTGCCTCCACAGCCTCTTGCGCCGCAGTGTTCTGCTCAACGATTGACTCCACACCGACAACATCTTTGGTGAGGGTGGCCATCTTGCCGCTGATCTCCACGATTATCTTTTGGGCAGTCTTAAGCCCTAGCCCCTTGACATTTTTGAGCAACACCGCATTTTCGGTGGCTATGATGCTCTTTAACTCGCTGGTGGAGTAGGTCGACAAGATCATACGCGCCGTGTTGCCTCCGACCCCCGAAACACTCAACAACAACCTAAAAAGCTCCCTCTCGATTTTGGTCGAGAAGCCATACAACAACTGTGCATCTTCGCGCACGATGTAGTGCACAAAGAGCTTAGCGTGTGTTTCGTGCTCAATAAGAGAGTAGGTTTGAAGAGAGATTTGGATATGGTAACCAACCCCCGCAGCCTCTATGACGGCATACGTAGGGGCCAACTCCGCTACCTCTCCTTTGATATATTCGTACATTATATTCGCAAATTTGGATTTACTGTTTTATATTTTCGTTATATTTTGACAAAAGTAAATAAATTTTTCTATCTTTGTCTCACAATTTTAAAGTTTTAACATTTAAACGATATGAAAAGAGTATTTATTGCATGTGCTGCACTTGTTTCGATGATGATGGTTGCATGTACAGAAAACACAACAAACGCAACATCCAAAGAGGCAGCTGCAACCACAGCTAGCGAGGAGGGTCAAACAGAGATTAAATCAGATATTGTATATGTCAATGTCGACCAAATTTTGGCTCTCAGCGATATCTACCAAAGCGAAGGTGTAGCTCTACAACAAAAGACCGAGAAGGCTCAACAAAGCTGGGCTCAGAAGGATCAAGCGTTCCAAGCAGATGCTGCTAAGCTACAAGATAGATATCAACGTGGTTTGATCACTTCGGCTAACGCTCAAGCAGAGCAAGAGAAGCTCCAAAACCGCGCTACAGCGTTCCAAAACTCTGTTCAAACAGAGGCTGCTAAGTTGGACGAGGAGAATTTGGTATTTTCGAACCGCACACGTGACTTGATCCAAAGAGCAATCACGGAGGTTAACTCAGAGAGAAAGTATAAGTTTATCCTTAGCGCTACGGCTTTGGTCGACGCAGATACGACTCTAAACATCTCTACACAGGTGTTGGATGTTGTGAACAGACTCTACAAAGAGGATCAAACAGAGGCTAGTAAGTAGTAATTTCGGAGCAAAACTAAGGTTTTGCGACTAAGCCCACTCCCCAAGGGAGGGGGTTTGGGGGTGGGGCAAAATATAAAAAATAGATAAAAACAGCGAAAAAAGTTCAAACCTTAATTCGCATAACTTAGAGTACGCGCCATGTGGTTTATCCCCTTTACGTTTAGGGACTTTGTCGACATTTTGTTGGTGGCGACAATCATGTATTGGATCTTTCGCTCCACAAAGGGCACGAATGCACCATTCATCCTCTCGGGGGTGATTGCACTCTATGTTTTGTGGGTTGTGGTCAAGGGGTTCAATCTGGAGCTTCTTTCGAACATATTGGGGCAGATAATGGCTGTTGGAGCTATCGCGTTGATAGTTATATTCCAACCCGAGATAAGGCGTTTTTTGCAACTTCTAAGGTCGCGCAATAGACATAGCCGCATCTTCGACAAACTCTTTGGACCCAAGAAGGGTGCGAAGATGACGATGGTATACCCTATTGTTGATGCCATTGTCGAGCTCTCGAAAAATAGAGTTGGGGGTGTTGTTGTTTTGAGCCAACACAGTGACCTTTCGTTGATAACCGAGGGTGGCGTGGAGATTGACGCTAAACTATCTACGGAGCTGCTGTTGACTTTGATGGGCGAGAAATCGTCCCTTCGCAATGGAGCTGTAGTGGTTGATTCGGGGCGAATAGTCGCTACAGGATGTATTTTACCATTGACGCAAAGTGGTACATCCGAAGCATTTAGTGTACGCCAAAAGGCGGCTCTAGGTCTGAGTGAGATCTCGGATGCAGTGATAGTTGTGGTTGACGGTTTTGATGGAAACATCTCGATCGTTAATTCAGGGACAATAAAAGAGAGAGTGGGAGTCGATATTTTTGCATCTGCACTACGTGAGTATGTAGATGTATACAATATTGATAGCGAGAAGGTTGATAAGAGTGGTAATTAGATTTACATGTATGTGAGATAATTAGATACTGACCATTGGACTCTCGTGCCAGTGGTCAGTATTTTTTTAAATTCTCATTTTTTGCAGTGTTTTTGAGTGTGAGTGAATGATAACGTAAGTTATCGAAGATTACTGCTGGTGCGTTAAACCTCCAGCCTAAAATAAATTTAATTGTTCATTGACATTTTGATTTGATATTGGTTCGGTAAACAGCTCCGAAATATGGGTCTT
>JBCQUO010000061.1:0-10478 GCA_047173955.1 Rikenellaceae bacterium | reverse complement strand
GGCTTTCTTGTGGGTATATATCTGTGAATATATCAGAAAGAATATCCGACCTCAGGAATATACTGAAATCGGATATTGTGGTTCTTAAGGGTCGACTAATTAATAGTAAAAGATAAATGATAAATTAAGGGATCGGAACGAAGTGTAGCGACTAAGCCCACTCGCTTTGATGGGGGCGCGAGGGGTTTCCCCCATTGGGGGAATAATATAAAATGAGTGTCTCGAACCGAAAGTTTACTTTCTAGGTTCGAGACACCCATTTTATATTAAATTTCACACTTTAGCGCGAAAATCGCTCGCGCCCGCAACGCAAAGCGGCAATAAAAGATCTATTGACCAGTCAATGATTTATAGATATCGTTATACTTATTGTACTTATCCATCATACCCTCTTCGTCGCGCATGCGGAAGCAGATAGCCTTCAAGTACTCAGCTGTTGTAACGTCGTCTGGCTTGATCTCCATAGCCTTCTCTAGGTAAGGAAGAGCCTTGTAGTAGTGAGAGTTAAGGATCGCTAGATCAGCATCATAATCAGCCTGTTTAGTATAGGTCTTATTCTTCATCACGTCGTTGTACTCATCAGCCTTGCTTGTGAGGAACATACCAGTATAATAGTAACCGCTGTGGCCATTAGGGTCGATTCTAATAACCTGCTCAAATGACTTAACACACTCGTCGAAGTTCTTAAGGACAGAGTAGATACGTCCGCGGCTATACCATACAGACAAGTTGTCTGGGTTTTGAGCCAACGCCTTCTCTATCATAACAAGTACCTCCTCGGGCTCACCGATCTCGCTATTTGTCGAGTATAGTTGCATAAGGCTAGCCATGATATTCTCGTTCTCGGGGAATTTGTTTACAGCCTCGATCATAAACTTCTTAAGGTCCATAAGCTCCTCCAAAGATCTCTCGCCGGGGCTACCCATAACGCAGAAGAATGTGTAGTAATGAGCACCACCCTTATCTTTCTTCTCTATAGACTCATCAGCCATCTCGATATCGTCATAACCGTGAACGATAGACTCTTTGAGGTACTTAGCACCATTGACATAAGACTCTGGGTTCTTACCTCCGTCGATGGTTAACAAGTAACCAGCCGTGTAGACCAACTTAGCATCATATTTATCCTCGCTGATAGCCACAGCTGCTTTGTTTGCTCTCATGTAAGCCTCTGCTGCTGCTGGGTAGTTCTCGAACGAGATCTCTATATTTCCCAACTCACGGAAGTGGTTCACGATCTTGTCGAGTCCAGCTTCAGACTTAGCTGCTACAGATGGATCAACCTCGCGAGCCTTTACATATGATTCTACAGCTGTATCGAAAGCTCCCTCTTTAACCTTTTTGGTCTGCTTCCACGATGCCACAACATCATCTTTGGCGTAGACAGTAACATACTCATACTCCCATGCTACGAACTCTTTTCCGCCAACTGTCTCCTTCTTCGAACCCTTAGCCTTACCGAAGTTCATCTTTACGGTCTCCATCGGAGAACCTACATAAAGAGACTTAATAGGCTCTTTGGCAGCATCGTAGTAAGCATCAGCGTGTTTGAGCCATGTTGCTCCCTTGGTGTTTTTCTTGGGGTTAACAAGGTCTGCATCAATCTTTGTTAACTGTGAATTAACAGACTCAGCGTTGATTCTCTGAGCCATAACCTGCGTAGTGGCCATAAGCGAAGCTGAGAAGGCCACTAAAAATAGAGTTAATTTTTTCATTTTATTTAAAATTTAATGTTTTGTGTCCTATTCAACATCGCCTCCTTGTGGGGTTGCACTCTCAGCTACTTCACCTCCTAACTCTACTGGTGCTGACTCTTGGTCGACTGCACCCTCCGCATTTTCGATCTGCATAACCTCTTCGTCATCCTCATTGCTTGGCACCGCCATAACCGAAGCTATAGCATCTCCCTCGCGAAGATTGATGATCCTCACACCCTGCGTTGCACGTCCTGCAACACGAATTTGGTCTACAGAGGTACGTATAGTAAGTCCCGAACGGTTAATAATCATAAGGTCGTTAAGATCCGTAACAGCCTGTATAGAGATCAACTTTCCTGTTTTGTCGGTCACATTGATCGTCTTAACACCCTTTCCGCCACGGTTTGTGATACGATATTCGTCGAGATCCGTACGCTTACCATATCCATTCTCGCTGAGTACCAATACATCTTGGTTTGACTCTGGCTCGATGCAGATCATACCTACAACCTCGTCGTCGCCCTCCAACATGATACCTCTCACTCCAGCACCCACACGGCCAATCGGACGCACTGCGCTTTCGTTGAAGCGGATAGCCTTACCATTGCGAGCCGCGATCATCATCTCTGCATTTCCGCTTGTGAGAGCTGCCGTAATCAACTCATCTCCCTCGCGGATAACGATAGCGTTGACTCCATTTTGGCGCGGACGTGAATAGGCCTCCAACTTCGTCTTTTTGATGGTACCATCCTTAGTACACATCACAATATAGTTGTTGTTGATATACTCCTCGTCGTTTAGTCTCTTAACATTGATATATGCACGGATCTTATCATTTGGCTCAATCTGGATCACATTTTGGATTGCGCGACCCTTCGACGAGCGACTTCCCTCTGGAATCTCGTAGACCTTCAACCAGTAGCAACGTCCGTTTTGGGTAAAGAACAACATCGTGTTGTGCATAGTTGCGATGTAGATATGCTCAATGAAATCCTCATCGCGCGTCGCACTACCCTTCGCTCCCACACCACCGCGGTTTTGAGTGCGGTACTCCGTGAGCGGTGTACGTTTGATATATCCTAGGTGCGAGATAGTGATAACCATCTCTTCGTCAGCGTAGAAATCCTCTGGATTGAACTCCTCCGAAGAGTATACAATCTCCGAACGGCGCTCATCGCCATACTTCTCGCGGATCATCATCAACTCATCCTTGATGATCTGCATCTGCATATCGTGGTTCTCCAAAACATTGTTGAAGTAATCAATTTGACGTTGCAACTCATCCCTCTCGGCCGACAATTTATCGTGCTCCAGACCTGTGAGCGCACGCAGACGCATCTCGATGATTGCTGCCGCCTGCAAATCGCTAAGCGCAAATCTCTCGATCAAACCTCGCTTCGCCTCATCTGGGTTCTTAGCTGCTCTGATTATGCGGATAACCTCGTCGATATTGTCTTGAGCGATAAGCAATCCCATCACAATATGCAATCTCTCTTGAGCCTTGCGAAGGTCATAGCGCGTACGCCTTACGATCACATCGTGGCGGTGCTCAACAAAGTGTTGGACAAGATCCCTAAGGTTCAACATCATCGGGCGACCATTCACCAAAGCGATATTGTTCACCGCAAAAGAGGTCTGGAGTGGCGACATCTTGAATAGCGTGTTGAGCACAACACTCGACACCGCGTCCGACTTCAAGATTATCACAATACGCATTCCGCGACGATCACTCTCGTCGTTTATGTATGATATTCCGTCGATCTTCTTCTCGTTAATCATGTCGGCGATCTTCTTGATCATATCGGCCTTATTGACCATATATGGGATCTCCGTAATCACGATACACTCGCGACCTGTTGCCGTGTGCTCGATCTCGGTTTTAGCCCTCATCACCACACGTCCGCGTCCAGTCAAAAGCGCCTCGCGAACACCTTCGTAGCCATAGATCAAACCTCCCGTTGGGAAATCTGGAGCCTTCACGTAGTTCAACAACTCCTCGCACTCAATATCGTTATTGTCGACATATGCACAACAAGCATCCACAACCTCCGTGAGGTTGTGTGGGGCCATATTGGTCGCCATACCCACCGCGATACCGCTCGCACCATTGACCAACAACAATGGCACCTTCGTTGGCAACACTGTTGGCTCGGGGATCGTGTCGTCGAAGTTCAAGGTCCAATCAATTGTCTCCTTGTCTATATCTGTCAACACCTCATCCGAGATCTTCTTCATCCTCGCCTCGGTGTAACGCATCGCCGCAGGTGAATCACCATCCATACTACCGAAGTTACCCTGACCATCCACAAGCGGATATCTCATGCTCCAATCCTGCGCCATACGAACCATAGCCTCATATACCGAGCTATCGCCATGGGGGTGGAACTTTCCGAGTACGTCTCCCACGATACGGGCCGACTTACGGTGTGGTTTATCTGAGTGGAGGTTCAGCTCAGCGCTCATATCGTACAATATACGACGGTGCACAGGCTTCAATCCATCTCTCACGTCGGGTAGTGCACGCGACACGATCACCGACATCGAATAGTCTATATAGGCAGACTTCATCTGCTCCTCGATGTTAATAGGGATAATTCGACCTACCAACTCCTCTTTTGTTTGCTCTTCGTTTGACATTCTTAGTTAATTTCTCCTCTTACGTTGTATTTTATTGGCTACATTTCGCTAGCCAATACGACAACAAATATAACGTTTTCTTTTGGTTTAACAAAGTCAATCCTTCAATTTTTACCCTCTATTCACATCTTTTTTACACAACATCGCCGCAATGACCATTTTTAGCCTATTTAAGGCGTTTTATTTTCTCGCTCGACACCCTGACGAGAAAAAACTTTGTTTGAATGGTTAATGGTTAATGATAAATGGTAAATAAAAAATTCCCTTACCGCACAAAACGCGGTAAGGGAATTTTTGTTATATTGCCGTATAGATTACTTCGACATATAGCTCTTGATATAGTGGTGGTGGCTTCCGTAGCGCTCAAATGCGGCACGGTCCAACTCCTCTTGAGCCGATGGGTGTGCGATAGAGATCAACAAGCGTGCACGCTCTTGAAGGCTCTTTCCATACAAATCCACAGCTCCGAACTCAGTCACGAAGTGGTGGATGTGTGAACGTGTAGTCACAACTCCAGCTCCTGAGTTCAACACTGGAGCGATCTTCGAAACGCCCTTGTTGGTGATAGATGGCATAGCGATCATCGCCTTACCGCCCTTAGACAAAGAGGCTCCATAAACGAAGTCCACTTGACCGCCAACGCCCGAATAGAATCTTGTTCCCAAAGAGTCCGCACAAACCTGACCTGTGATGTCGACTTGAAGAGCAGAGTTGATAGCTGTAACGCGATCATTCTTAGCGATGATATATGGGTCGTTAGTGTAACCTACATCCATCATTCTAACTCCCGGGTTATCGTCAATAAAGTCGTAAACCTTTTGTGAACCCATCAAGAATGTAGATACCATCATTCCCTTGTCGATGTTCTTTGCAGCTCCATTGATTACACCAGCCTCAACGAGTGGCAAAACGCCATCGGCAAACATCTCGGTGTGGATACCCAAGTTTTTGTGGCCTGTGAGTTGCGACAAAACAGCGTTTGGAATAGCACCGATACCCATTTGTAGAGTCGCTCCATCCTCGATAAGCGCAGCACAGTGCTTACCGATTGCAACCTCTACATCCGAAGGAGTCGAGAAGTGCGCCTCCTCGAGTGGCGTATCCTCCTCGACGAATAGGTTAATGCGTGACGAGTGGATCATAGCATCACCAAACGAACGTGGCACAAATTTATTTACCACAGCTATAACTGTTTGAGCAGTCTCCACAGCAGCCAATGTTGCATCTACAGATGTTCCCAACGACACATAACCATGCTTATCGGGTGTAGAGACTTGGATCATAGCTACGTTACATGGTACAGCGCCCGAACGATACAACTTTTGTGTCTCGCTCAAAAATACTGGAATATAATCTGCGTGTCCCGACTGTGTCTCTTTACGCACGTTTGCTCCAACGAAAAATGAATCCAACTGAAATACCCCCTCGAACTTAGGATCTGCGTATGGTGCAGGACCCTCTGTGTGTAGGTGGTGGATATGTACATCACGAAGCTCGCCATTCGCGCCTCTTTCACACATCGCTTGAATCAAACATTGAGGTGCCGATGCCACTGAACTTAGGTGGATATGGTCGCCTGACTTAATAGCTTTCACTGCCTCAGCCGCAGTCACAAACTTAATGGGTGTAGTCATAACTTTAAACTATTTATATGAAATTTCTAAAATATTATTCAAACAAAATTGAGTCCGACACCCTTGGGGGCACCGAACTCATTATATATTACTATTTTGAGGTGCGTTTAACCTCTACTTGCTCATATCCCTCGATAATATCTCCGATCTTGATATCGTTGTATGAGTCGATATTTAGTCCGCAATCAAATCCAGATGAAACCTCCTTCACATCGTCCTTGTAACGTTTGAGCGATCCGAGCTTTCCTGTGTGGATAACGATTCCGTCGCGGATCACGCGGATAGGTGTGTTTCGGGTGATCTTACCCTCACGAACCATACATCCAGCGATTGTTCCAACCTTCGAGATCTTGAACACCTCCAAAACCTCTACCGAACATACGATCTCCTCCTTCATCACTGGCTCCAACATACCCTCGATAGCATCCTTAATATCGTTGATCGCATCGTAGATGATCGAGTACAAACGGATCTCGATCTCCTCCTTCTCGGCGATCTTACGCGCCGCTGCCGATGGACGAACTTGGAAACCAACAACAATAGCGTTGGATGCCGCAGCCAACAATACATCTGACTCCGAGATCTGACCCACAGCTGCGTGGATAACATTCACTTGAACCTCCTCCTTAGAGAGCTTGATGAGCGAACCAGACATAGCCTCGATAGATCCATCCACATCACCCTTGATGATGATATTGAGCTCCTTGAACGAACCGATAGCGATACGACGACCGATCTCATCCAAAGTGATATGTTTCTGAGTCATAAGACCCTGCATACGTTGCAACTGCTCACGCTTATTTGCGATCTCACGTGCCGAACGATCATCATCCATCACGTTGAATGTATCTCCCGCCTGAGGTGCTCCATTGAGTCCCAACACCTGAACTGGTGTCGATGGACCAGCTTTCTCGACCTTCTTTCCATTCTCGTTGAACATCGCCTTCACACGACCTGTATATATTCCAGACAAGATCACATCTCCAACCTTCAATGTTCCATTTTGAACCAAGATTGTCGATACATATCCGCGTCCCTTATCGAGTGTAGACTCAATAACTGTTCCTGCGGCCTTACGATCTGGGTTTGCCTTCAAATCCAACATCTCCGACTCCAACAACACCTTCTCGAGAAGTTTGTCGAGGTTAAGACCCATCTTTGCCGATACATCTTGACTCTGGTACTTACCACCCCAATCCTCAACGAGGTAGTTCATCTGAGCCAACTGCTCCTTGATATGCTCTGGGTTAGCCGCTGGTTTATCGCACTTATTGATCGCAAAGACCATCGGTACACCTGCCGCTTGGGCATGGTTGATAGCTTCTGTTGTTTGAGGCATCACGCTATCGTCCGCCGCCACAATAATAATAGCCACGTCGGTTACCTTCGCTCCACGAGCACGCATAGCTGTAAACGCCTCATGACCCGGAGTATCCAAGAAGGTGATCTTCTGACCATTCAACTCCACCGAGTAAGCTCCGATGTGCTGAGTGATTCCTCCAGCCTCACCCTCGATAACGTTCGCTTTACGGATATTATCCAAAAGCGAAGTCTTACCGTGGTCTACGTGACCCATCACCGTTACGATTGGTGGGCGAGTGATTAGGTTCTCCTCATTGTCGACATCATCATCCGAGATAGCCTCTTGGATCTCGACCGAAACGAACTCCACCTTGTAGCCAAACTCCTCTGCCACAACGACCAATGCCTCAGCATCCAGACGTTGATTGATAGATACCATAAGACCCAAGTTCATACACGCTGTGATTACCTCCGTAACCGACACATCCATCATTGTAGCCAACTCACTCACGGTCACAAACTCAGTAACCTTAAGCGTTGAACGCTCCATCTCCTCGCGTGCTGTCTCCTCGTTTGTTCTCTCTACGAAAGCATCACGCTTATCTTTACGATACTTAGCTCCTTTACCCTTAACTCCCTTAGCAGTCAAGCGAGCCAATGTATCTTTAACCTGCTTTGAAACCTCCTCATCGCTCACTTCGGCCTTAACTACAGGCTTTGGGGATGGACGATTATTGTTTTTGTTGCGGTTATTATTGTTACGATTATTGTTATTATTGCCATTTGCCCCTTGTGTGTTTCCACCATTTCTGCGACCTTGCCCAGCATTAGCTCCATTGCCACCCTGACCATTGTTATTGTTACGGTTACCACCTTGACCGCCGCCACTGTTGGCTCCTTGGCTATTATTGTTGTTGTTGCGGTTACCACCTTGGCCACCACCACTATTACCACCGCCTTGAGCGTTATTGTTATTGCGATTACCGCCTTGACGATTTACATCGACCTTCTCTTTGCTCAAACGCTTACGCTTGTGCTTACCCCCCGGGGTGAATGCCGACACGTCCATGGTTCCCAACACCTGAGGTCCCGACAACGTATGGTCCGTAGGGCGGAAGATATTGTCCTTTGGCTTCTCTGCTGGAGTCGCCTCCACATTTACCGCCGCTGGAGCCGCCTCGCTTGTTTGCTTTACACTCTCGACATTAGGTGTCGACACCTTTGGAGCGACCTCTTTGGGGCTCTCTACAACTGGTTTTGTCACTAATTTTTCCTCTTTAGGTCCAACCGTGGAGGTATCTCTCTTCTGACCACCCTTATTTTGGTCTGCTCCATGTTTCGCCTTTGGTTTTGATTTATGATTTACAGGCAGATCAATCTTACCTAAAATCTTGGGGAATTGAGCGGATGTAGACTCTACAACGTTGCTTTTGATTACTACCTCTTGCTCCGAAGTGGCTGGTGCGGCTGCTACTGCGCTACCCTCTTTGTCAGTCTCTATACTCACCGAAGCCTGTTTTTGGGCTATACGCTCCCTAACCGAAGCACGCTCATTACTATTGCCACGGTTTGTTCCAAACTCCTTCTCTAATATAGCGTAGACATCTGGCTCAACCATAGAGTTGGATGATCCATCACTTTTGATACCCTTCTTGTGCAAAAAATCGGTTATGGTACTCATACCCACCTTAAACTCTTTAGCAACTTGAATTAGTCTTAATTTCCTCTCATTACTCATATTTTAATCTCAATCTCTTTTTTATGTAAACGGAACACATAGCTCCGAATCTGTTATCGTTTAGTGGCAACCTATCCACCCTTATCTTGACCCTCTGGCCCTCAGCCTCTCTCGTGCCACCGATCTCGGCCCTCTCGGCCCGGGGCTACTCGAACTCAGCTTTGAGGATCGCTACAACCTTTTGAGCCTGCTCCAACTCAAGGTCAGCACGCGAAGCAACCTCCTCGACAGAAAGCTCCAAAACGCTCTTTGCTGTGTCGCAGCCGACAGCTCCCAAAGCCTCGATGATCCATCCCTCGATCTCGTCCGAGAACTCCGTAAGAGCTACATCCTCCTCCTCAACTTCGCGGTATACATCTATATCGTAGCCTGTGAGCATCTTCGAAAGGCGGATGTTCAAACCACCCTTACCGATAGCCAACGACACTTGGTCTGGTTTGAGGTATACAGCAGCTGTTTTTCTCTCTTCGTCGATTGTGATGTTCGACACCTTGGCTGGGTTCAACGAACGTTGGATCATCAACGACACGTTTGTAGTGTAGTTCACAACGTCGATATTCTCGTTGCGCAACTCCTTAACAACCGTATATATACGCGATCCCTTCATTCCAACACATGCTCCCACGGGGTCGATTCGCTCGTCGTATGACTCCACAGCAACCTTTGCTCTCTCGCCCGGGATACGAACGATGCTCTTGATTGTGATAAGTCCGTCGAAGATCTCTGGCACCTCCTGCTCAAACAAGCGAGCGAGGAATTGGTTTGCCGTACGCGACAAGATGATACGTGGTTGATTGTTGTTCATCTCCACGCTCTTGATGATCGCCTTTATTGCGTCGCCCTTGCGGTAGAAATCATTTGGAATCTGCTCACCTTTGGGAAGGATCAACTCATTTTCGTCGTCATCGAGGATCAAAACCTCCTTCTTCCACACCTGATAAACCTCACCTGTGATGATCTCGCCCACACGTTGAGAGTACTTCTCATACAATGCAGCCTTCTCTAGATCCAAGATGCGTGATGCCAAGTTTTGACGCAAAGACAACACCGCACGACGACCAAACTGAGACATCGTAATCTGATCCGTATATTCATCTCCAACCTCATATGTAGGGTCGATCGCCTTCACATCGGTTAGCGAGATTTGAACATTCGGGTTCTCCACCTCACCATCCTCTACAACGGTGCGGTTACGCCAGATCTCCAAGTCGCCCTTCTCAATATTGATGATGACATCAAAATTCTCATCACTCTCATACTGCTTCTGCAAAGCGTGACGAAAAACATCCTCTAACACACCGATCATAGTGCTTCGGTCGATATTTTTAAGCTCTTTGAACTCCGCAAAGTTACTTATCAGATTAAGATTTTCCATTATCTATTTTTAGTATTTTATATTTTTTCGTTTCTAAACTCTTCCTCTACTATCTACTCTCTTCCTCTACTCCCTTCCTTCTCTCTCTTCTCTCC
>JBCQUO010000005.1:0-54233 GCA_047173955.1 Rikenellaceae bacterium | reverse complement strand
TCGAATATATCTCGGCTTTTTCAAAGCCGATAACCTGCGTTTTGGATAAGAAAAATAATATGAACCAACCTGAAAATAAGAATTTTTCTTATCCAAAACTCAGGTTACTAGCATTGAGATTGCGGCTCGGAGGCCGCAATGACGAGGCTGGCCCAACACCTCTACATCTTCTTTTCGTTCGTTTTCACCACAACAAAAAAAACTCCGAGCCACCCCACACTCATAGGGGTTGACTCGGAGCTAACACTTAATCAAGAACTACAACTCAAAGAGTTTTTGAGTTGTATCGATTATTTATTTTTTATTAGGATCAACAGCTATTTGCTTAACACCTACGATATTGGCTCCTGTTCCTGTTACCTTAACAGTGAATTTATCACGCATAAGGAATTGAGACTTTGTTGTCACAGTGTAGATAGGAGCCAAGATAATGTCGCAGTCAGCTTTTTTAGTAGCCTCGTACAACGCCATAGCCTTTATCTTCTCTGTTTTACCCATAAATTTAGATAGAGAGTTGTTCTCAAGTACATAACTATGGTTGTTACCTACGATACCAGAACCGATTCTCTTGAATTTTCCAGATACCTCTACCGACACCTCGCCAGCCTCTTCCAATTTAGTCTCTAAATATCCATTCGATACTTGGCTGTTTGTCAAAGAATATACAGGAGAAGATGCTGTCATAAGAGATTTGCTACAAGAACTTAGACCTACAGCAGCCAACAATGCTACTGCAAAAAATATTGATTTTTTCATTATAATTTTAAGTTTAATGTTTTTCTGTCCCAGATCAAATAAGCACAAAAAAAACGTGGGACAATACCTTTATCTGCTTCTCTGAGGTCTTCGACTACCTATGCCGCAAAATAAATGAGTAAAGCCCACGAGTTGTGGATTGCAAATAATATGCAATCCATCCCGTGAGCGTCTACGCTATTACTCTTTGCGGCTTTGTGAAATTGTCGAAGTTTCAGAAAAGCAAGAATAAAGCTAACGCTTTTATGTGATTTAGCTTCCAGCCCTACTGGGGCGAGCTAATAAATATGTATTAAGTAGTGTAAAACAATTATTGCCATATTTTTAAAAGCACTCTTGGAGCGATATTTTTCACTATTAAATCTTAGTATAGAACCACTATATTTTCAATTCAATAGCAAAAAATCTCATCTCCAATAGCACTCTTAAAAACACACCAATAATTATTTTACCCTACTTACTTCCGTTGTTATTTTTTCATAGGCAATATATTTAAAAAGTTAGCATTTTCTTACTCCTCACACCAACTCTTCACAATATCTATTGCTGGGGCCTTGAGGCCCAGTTTATTTTTTTTGTTAAATCCGCACATCTCGTTGAAGAACTTCGCGCCCTCCAACTTCTTGAGCGACGCTACAGTCACATAGCCCATCTTCTGGATCACTGGGACCCACTCCTCGGGAACGCCAATAGCTACGTAATCCTCCACCGAGTCATTGACAACCTTCTTCTCGGGGCGCATTTGAGGGAAGAACAACACATCTTGGATAGAGGGTTGGTTGGTCATGAACATCGTCAAACGGTCAATTCCAATTCCCATACCCGAGCACGATGGCATTCCATACTCCAAAGCTCGCACAAAATCCATGTCGATAAACATCGCCTCGTCGTCACCCTTTTCAGATAGCTTCAACTGATCTTGGAATCTCTCCAACTGGTCGATTGGGTCGTTGAGCTCCGAATATGCGTTACACAACTCCTTACCATTTACGAACAACTCGAAACGCTCCGTGAGGTCGGGGTTGTTGCGGTGACGCTTACACAGAGGCGACATCTCGCATGGGTAGTCGGTGATAAAGGTTGGCTGGATAAGCTCCTCCTCGCAATATTGACCAAAGATAGCGTCGATAAGTTTACCCTTACCATAGCTCTCGTCGATCTCTACGTTGAGCTCCTTACAAGCCTCGCGAAGCTCCGCCTCGCCCTTGCCTGTGATGTCGAAGCCTGTCTTTTCGCGGATAGCGTCGGTCATCGAGAGGCGGCGGAATGGCGCTTTGAACGAGATCTCGCGCTCACCAATGGTCACTGTCGTATTGTCGTTGGTCGCCATAGCCACCTTTTCGAGCATCGTCTCGGTGAACTCCATCATCCACTCATAATCCTTGTAGGCCACATAGATCTCCATCACCGTAAATTCGGGGTTGTGGGTTCTATCCATTCCCTCGTTGCGGAAATCCTTACCAAACTCATAGACTCCATCGAAACCTCCGACGATCAGCTTTTTGAGGTATAGCTCATTGGCTATACGTAGGTATAGCTCCGTGTCGAGAGAGTTGTGGTGGGTGATAAATGGACGCGCTGAGGCTCCTCCCGGGATTGGCTGCAAAATTGGGGTCTCAACCTCCAAGTAACCCTTCGAGTTAAAGAACTCGCGCATGGTCGAGATGATCTTTGCCCTCTTCATAAATACCTCGCGTACATGTGGGTTAACCACCAAGTCGACATAACGTTGACGGTAGCGCACCTCTGGATCGGTAAAGGCATCGAACATCTGACCATCCTTCTCCTTGACGATTGGTAGTGGGCGGATAGATTTAGAGAGGATCGTATATTTTTGGCAGTGCACCGACAGCTCACCCGAGTTTGTGCGGAACGCAAATCCCTCAACTCCCAAAAAGTCACCGATGTCCAACAACTTTTTGAACACCGTGTTGTATAGTGTCGGATCCCCAGCTGGGCATATGTCGTCGCGGCGGATGTATACCTGTATACGTCCTGTGTGGTCCTGCAACTCAAAGAAAGCTGCCGAGCCCATTATACGGCGGCTCATGATTCGTCCTGCGATGGTAATTCCTTGGAAGTTACCAGCCTCCTCGCTGTACTCCTCCAAAATTTGGCGAGTGGTAGCGCTCACCTCATATTTAGCTGCTGGATAGGGATCTATCCCCAACTCTCTTAGTGCCGCAAGCGATTGGCGGCGCAAAATCTCTTGTTCGCTGAGTTCAATGCTCATATTATATATCTCTTATTTAATTTCTTTTTCTCCTTCCGTTCGATGGGTTGTGTTGCTCTGTGGCCCCACTCTCGCCCCTCTGTCGTGCGAGATCGAGTTACCGATGACCTCGCGACAAATTATTTTGCAAAATTACACAAAATTTCCGAAAATATACACATATAATTCTGGAAATTTCATACATTTGCGGAGGTGTCAATGGTATGTCGAAGAGAAATGCGGCAACATGACACAGATAACTATTGTTTATTCGTACCACGAAACCGCCAGTTTTGAAAGACAACAAAGTAAGCAAGGTAGGGTTATTGCGTCCATCAAGGATTGCGTAGCCCGACTTGCTTTGTTGTGAGGTGTCTGGCGGTACCTTGTGGTATGAGCTTGTCGGGGCTGCGCTTTTTTTGCGCCATCCGCCAAGACAAAACCAACGAGAACTATGGGACCAACAAGGGCTAAAATCGAAAACCCTTTCGAGGGGCGATGGGATGTTATATCCTCTGAATACTACAACATTAAGAGTGGCAAATGGGAGCCCTACAACACCTTCGGCGAGGGTGAACTTTGGCTAGAGTTTTCACCCATCTCGGTGGTCGAAACAGGCAGGATCTCGATGGTCGAGGGGCAACTTCACGAGCACCACAAGGGGCACAAAACAATCGACACAACATATCGCTACGATGCCAAAGGTGATCTACTTGAATTGATTATCGACCGCTCCATATACTTAGAGGATGGGTTCTTGGACGAAGCCAACGAGGAGACTATATACGTAGAGGAGGCCCCAAAGAGCCGCGATAACCAACGATCGCTGTATCTCAATCATACCTCGACACCCAGCAGCCCACGCCCCGAGTTTCGGATTACTATAGTATATAATATGTAGATCTATCTGTGCAGTATTTTACCCACACGTCATTGCGGCCCACGAGCCGCG
Organism: Rikenellaceae bacterium; assembly: GCA_047173955.1. Taxonomy (GTDB): domain Bacteria; phylum Bacteroidota; class Bacteroidia; order Bacteroidales; family Rikenellaceae; genus Alistipes. The sequence goes on along the minus strand of JBCQUO010000005.1, from coordinate 50,313 downwards.
ATCTCGGCCTCGGTCGTGCAATGTTGCGTTAGGGATTGCGGCTCGGAGGCCGCAATGACGAGGATAATGATTAACGCCGATAATGATGAATGATGAATGAGCAACGCTGAACACGACCGTCATTGCGGCCTCCGAGCCGCAATCTCGGCCTCGGTCGTGCAATGTTGCGTTAGGGATTGCGGCTCGGAGGCCGCAATGACGAGACATAACTCCTAACTCCTAACTACAAACTACAAAAAAAAGTGAGGTAAATCGGGGGTATTCAACTCAAGTCCGGGAACCACCCCATTCTTGGTCTTAGTAACAAATATTGTTACAACCGCCGATCTCCTCAACCAACCTAAAACTACTAACCTAAAAATGAACCTTAAAACTTCACTGCAAAGATACGGCAAAAAATATCGCTGTGCAAATATTTTGATAAATATTTTTAATATTTTTTAAGTTATTAATTTCACAAAATAGATAACTATCTATATATCAACTAAGTGTAAATTTCAGCGAAATTATTGTAGCAGAACTTTAATATTAAATATTTTTAATATACTTGTATTTTATTACAATCTTTTTCAAATCCAAAGCGTTACTTTTTAACCATGTATTGTAGATCACGTATAAAATATCATATTTTGGTGCAATGGTAGCAATTGGGGGCCAGAGGCAATCTCCACATTTCTTTGGCACACATATTGCGATTCTACTCTATGACTTCGGGGTCGTCTAAAAACCCCAAGTCAGGTTTCTTCATTTATTTAAGTTTGGGTTAGTAGTTTCAAGGGAAGTTCTACCACTTTTCTTGGAGGCGGAAGGCAATCGAGAGATTCCCTTCCGTTTTTTTTCGTATAGCCCCAACTCTTCTAATCCACGCTTTGTTGAGGGCGAAACCACCTATATTTTCATCAGAATAGTGTAATCGACCATATTATTGTTACCTTTGTACACATGTACAAATTTTCGAAATATAAAGAGCAGTATAAGCTAAACTTAAAGTTGGCTATACCAGTGGTTTTGTCGCAGTTAGGACACGTAGTGGTGCAGATTGCCGACAATATAATGGTGGGACAGTATGGAGGTGACGACCCACTTCCTCTAGCGGCAGTGTCGTTTGGGTCGGCAATATTTATGACCGTGATGGTTGCGGCCATGGGGTTGACCTTTGGACTCACACCAGTCGTGGGTGAACTATATGCGCAACATAGGTGCGGCAAAGTGGCCAAATATCTCCAGAATGGAATCTTCCTATACACGATGGTTGGTGCAGCTTTTATGATTTTGCAGTTCGCATTTATCCCCCTGATGTGGCATTTGGGTCAGCCCGAAGATGTGGTAGATGCCGCAATCCCATACTACTTAACGATGGTGGCGACGATGCTCCCCTCGGTGATCTTCTTCACCTTCAAGCAGTTTTTGGAGGGGTTGGGCGACACCAAAACAGCGATGTACTGCATCGTCGTAAGCAATGCGGTCAACATCTTCCTCAACTGGATATTGATATATGGCCACTGGGGAGCTCCCGAATTGGGGGTTGTGGGTGCTGGTTTGGCCACCTTGGTATCGCGCGTGATGATGATGATCCTGCTCGTGGGGTACTTCTTTAGGAGCGGAAAGTTCACCGACTACATATCGCGTTTTTCGCGTGTTAACTTCTCGCGCGCCCATATGTTCAAGCTCGTTGGGTTGGGCACACCGATCTCGGCACAGATATTTATGGAGGTCACCACCTTCACCGCAATTGGCTTTATGATGGGGTGGATCGGCAAGAATGCAATGAGCGCCAACCAGATAGGTGTGTCGCTAGGTAATGCAGCCTTTATGATCGCCCTTGCGATTGGTACCGCCACCACGATCCGTGTTTCGCACTGCTTCGGGGCGCGTAACCCCCACGAGATGAAGCTAGCGTCGATGGCGGCATGGCACCTAGGGTTTGTGTGGACACTCTTCACTGCGATCTTCTTTGCGTCGCTCAGCACAATACTCCCCACCATATATACATCCAACGCAGAGGTTATAGAGATCGCCTCGGCACTGCTCATCTTCATCGGAATTTTCCAAATCCCCGATGGCATACAGTGCGTTGCGGTGGGAATCCTGAGGGGCATGCAAGATGTCAAGGCGATCATCCCCATCGCCTTTGTGTCGTACTGGCTGCTCAACATCCCAGTGGGTTATCTCTGCACTTTTGTGTTGGGGATGGGACCTCAGGGTTTGTACATAGGTTACATCTTCGGACTCGCTATGGCCTCGATTTTGATGATCTGGAGAATTAAAGTCGGACAAAAACGTCTGGTTAGGGGTGAAAGATAGAATTATTTTTACTACCTTTACGAAAAATTTACATATAACAATGAGCTGTAACTGTAAAAACAGACCCAATATAGGCCGTGGCGCATCTTTTTGCCAATGCCACGACGAAATAGAGGCAACCACACACGAGGGTTGCTACAAACTTCACGAGACCGATTGGTTGGAGGAGTTCCCCGACAATGAGCCAAGCGACATCTTCGAGATCCGCTTCAAGAATACACGCAGGTCGTACTACACCAACGTCAACAACCTCGACCTCAAAAGGGGAGACATCGTGGCGGTGGAGGCATCGCCGGGTCACGACATCGGCGTGGTGTCGCTCACGGGCGATATGGTCGCAAGACAGATGCGACGCGTTGGGTTCAACCCCCACAATGGCGAGTTCAAAAAGATCTACCGCAAAGCCAAACCATACGATATAGAGAAGTGGCAAGAGGCAATCGAGTTGGAGCACGAGACGATGATCCTATCGCGACAGATCGCTCACGACATGGGGCTCAATATGAAGATTGGAGATGTTGAGTATCAGGGAGATAAGATCAAAGCTATATTTTACTATATCGCCGACGAGCGTGTTGACTTCCGCGAACTAATCAAGGTCTTTGCCGATAGGTTCCATATCCGCATCGAGATGAAGCAGATCGGTGCGAGGCAGGAGGCTGGCCGTATTGGCGGTCTGGGAGCATGCGGTAGAGAGTTATGTTGTGCGTCGTGGGTATCGAACTTCACGAGCGTTACGACCAATGCCGCTCGCGTGCAGGAGATCTCGCTCAACCCACTTAAGTTGGCAGGTCAGTGTTCCAAATTGAAGTGCTGCTTGATGTATGAGTATGACACATATGTAGATGCACGCAAGGGGTTCCCTCGCCTTCGCGAGCCGCTCCAGACGATGGATGGGGAGTTCTACTTGGTCAAGAGCGACATCTTGGCTGGCACGATGGCCTTCAGTTCGAGCCGCGAGGCTATGGCCAATATGGTGACTCTGCCTGTGTCGCGTGTCAAGGAGATCTTGTCGCTTAACCGCGCAGGTAAAAAGGTCGATAAGTTGCAACGTGACGAGGATGTCGTAACTAAGGTCGAGGAGCCTACATATCGCTCCGAGGAGGATAGCATCACCCGTTTCGACAACAATAAGCGTCGCGGTGGAGGTAACAGAAATAACCGCAATAAGCAGCGCAGAGCAGGTGGTAACGGTGCAGGTGCAAATGGTGCGCCTAAAGAGAGCACCAACAACACACCACAAAGTACCCCACAAAGCGGTGGCGCTGTAGAGGAGCGTGCACCTCGTCAAAAGAGCAACAACCCAACTGGCACACCTACACGCACACCAAACGTGGGGGTAGAGAACAACGGTGGTGCAGAGCAGAAGAGTCGTCGCCCTAACCGCCCTAACCGTCAAGGTGGAGCAAGGTCGAACCGTCCGCGCAACAACAGCAATGGCAACGGTGGAGGCAGTTCAAATAACGACAACGGTAACGGAGGAGGCAACAATAGCAACCCCACCTCGCCCAAAAAGGAGTAACACAACATAATCGGCACAGTGAGTCGTCTACTTATAACCATATTAGCGATAGGTTTTGGGGGGTGCATAGCCTCCCATCAATCTGTTGTGACAGATGTGGACGTTAGGGGATGGGACCAAACAGCGAGCGTGGAGATGATAAACAGCGACACGGCAACAATCCGCAACCTAGAGATCTTCGTGCGATATGTGCCCGAGATGGTTGGCGACTCCATAAAGCTAACGATCAACACTATAGCCCCCGACTCAACCTCATATGACGAGGAGATAACCATACATTTCGACACCCAAATCTCAGATCGCTACAAAGGGGTGATTGGTAGGTACCCATACCGAAAACACTCGCTGCTAAGGCAGATGGGAAGCTACACGGTCGAGATAACCCCAACAGCCGAGGTCCGAGGGGTCGAGGCGATAGGAATAAATACAGAGAGAACAGAGTAATATGGCAAGAAAAGGAAAGGATAAATTGAGGCGCTTTGCCGAGAACTTAACATTTGAATGTTTCGTACAACCCGAATTTGACGATATTTTTCACAAGGATCACCCACTCAAGGGGCGATGGAGAGAGGAGTTTTTCAAGAACTCTAACCCTATTGTTTTGGAGTTGGGGTGCGGAAAGGGTGAATATGCAGTGGCGTTGGCCAAGCAGAACCCCCACCAGAACTTTATCGGTATAGATATAAAGGGTGCGCGCATGTGGCGTGGTGCCAAGACAGCTACAGATGAGGGGATTGCCAATGTGGGTTTCCTACGCACGCGCATAGAGTTTATCAACTCATTCTTTGCCGAGGGCGAGGTGGACGAGCTGTGGATCACCTTCCCCGACCCTCAGCTCAAGAGCCGACGTGCTAAAAAACGCCTCACGGCACCTCCTTTTTTGGAGTCATACGCCAAGTTCCTGTCAACCGAGGGTTTCATAAATCTCAAAACCGACTCCAAACATCTCTTTGCATATACGGATGAGGTCATACGTCGTTTTGACCTAGCTTGCGAAGTGAGCAACGACGATATATATGGCTCGGGATATGCCGACGAGACCCTCTCGGTCAAGACAGCATACGAGGCGGAGTATCTACGTCGCGGATTGCCGATCACCTACACACGTTTTAGTTTGGGGGAGGCGACTGTATTCCCGATGTTCGAGTGGGAGGAGGATGACAAACTCAAAGAGGAGAAGGATAACGAAGCAGAGCGCAGATAATCATGGCATACAAAAATATAATATTTGATCTGGGAGGTGTCGTCGTAGCACGCGATCCGAAGAAGTGCACCCCCGAATTTCTGGAGTTCTTCAACTACATCAACTACGACCCCATGCCCACCTTCTGGAGCGAGTACGACCGCGGAGCGATCTCGTTCGAGGGGGTCAAAGAGGCGTTGGCCGAGTTCAGAGGCGTGACAAAGGAGTTCTGTGACGCGTATGTCGCCAAAACAATAGTGATGCAGGAGGAGATAGCCCCCACCAAAGAGCTCATCATAAAGCTCAAAGAGAGAGGGTACAAGTTATATGTATTGTCGAACATGGCACACGAATATATCAACCACATTCGTTCGCTCGATGTATACAAATATTTCGACGGTCAGGTGGTTTCGTGCGAAGAGGGAGTTGTAAAGCCCGAAGCGCGCATATATGAGATTGCCCTCGAACGTTACGACCTCCGCCCATCCGAGACCCTCTTCGTAGACGATAGACAGATGAACGTCGTCGCAGCTCAAGAGATAGGTATAGGTGGCTTCCACTTCGACCCCACTAACCCTGCACTAAGTTGCGCTCGATTAGCAGAGATGTTATTTGATTAATGCCGAAGACTGCCTCTGACCCCAAATACGTAAAGAAGCTATCGGGTTCAACTCAAGCAATAGACTTCAATATCGTGGTCGACGATTTCGGATTCGGAGAGGATAACGAGTCGTTCGACTATATTGCGCAGTTCGCGGATATTGCCGCTCCAATCCTTGGTTTTGAGGTGTTCGATGGCTTGGGGTGAGATTGATTTACGAGGGGAGATTTTATATTCGTCGCATATACTCTTTAGGAAGTGGTCGACGAGCAGGGGTATATCCTCGCGACGTTGGCGCAGAGGGGTGACACGCAGTTCGATGACCCCTATTCGGTGGTATAGGTCTTCGCGGAAGTTACCCGACTCGATCTCGGCACGTATATTTTTGTTGGTGGCGGCAATCACTCGCACATTGACATCTATATCCTTATCGCTCCCCACGCGGCATATCTTACGCTCTTGGAGTGCGCGCAACACCTTGGCTTGGGCCGAGAGGGTCATATCTCCGATCTCATCCATAAAGAGGGTTCCGCCATCGGCCTGTTCGAACTTCCCCTTGCGCTGTTTGATGGCCGATGTGAAGGCCCCCTTCTCATGACCAAAGAGCTCACTCTCGATAAGTTCTGAGGGTATAGCCGCGCAGTTGATCTCGACGAATGGGGATGATGCACGGTGGCTTTTGTGGTGTATCCATTTGGCAACCATCTCTTTACCTGTGCCATTCTCGCCAAGGATCATAACGCGTGCCTCGGAGGGGGCTATCTTGTCGATTAGCTCTTTGAGGCGGACCATTGGGGGCGAGTTACCGATCATCTCTTCGACAGCGATTGAGCTGCGTCGTCGAGGGTGGGACCTCGTGGGGGTGGGGGTTGTCGGTCGGTGAGGTTCGGTAGTCGTCTCGGTGTCAACGCTTTGGACCGAAGAGCGAATGACACCCAAAAGGCGATTCATATCTATGGGGCGAGTCAACATGTCGAGTGCCCCTAGGCGAGCCGCCTCGAGGGCCGATTCGATAGAGCTATTGTGTGTTATTATAACAAATGGTATGGCTCGCAGGTGGTCGGGGAGCTGCGAGGGGGAGGAGTCGAACAGGATGATATCGAACTCGAGGTCGGGGGGAGGAGTGGAGGTTATCATCTCGACGCTCGAGTATCCACTCACGGCGTAACCCTCAAATTCAAGTCGCTCGACAAGATTGTTTCGCACACTTTTTGATTGCTCTAAAACTAAAACTTTTATCATGTTGGTAATTGTAAAAAAAATCGTTACTTTTGCATCAAAGTTAATAACAAATCGCTATAGTACCGTAATGGCTACCGAAGCACTGCTCACGAGAACAGATACAAAAAGAGGGCAAAAACTTCGACTTTAGAGGGCTTAAAGATCTATATTCGCCCCCTATTTTATCACTTCCTAGGTGTTGGAAGAAAAGATATCGTATGAAAAAAAACTATAATCACACAAGGCGCAAGCTCCTGTTGCCTGAGTATGGTCGTCACATCCAAGAGATGGTTGACACCTTGTCTCAAATCGAGGATCGCACGGAGAGAAATCGTCAAGCGCGCGCAGTGATAGCTGTGATGGGCAACCTCAACCCACTGCTTCGCGACACGGCCGATTTCACCCATAAGTTGTGGGATCACCTCTTCATAATGTCTGATTTTGAATTAGATGTAGACTCTCCATACCCACTCCCCTCGCGCCAAGAGCTCACGATGAAGCCCGAGCCGCTGAACTTCTCAAAGAGGAGGATCACACACAAACACTACGGACGTTATGTACCCAAGATAATCAAGGCTTTGTGCGACGATCCCAACGAGGAGGGTGTAGCGCGTGCGGTGGATAATATCGCACGATTTATGCGCACCAAAGGGTTCGAATACAACCAAGAGCACCCCAACAACGAACTAATCATAAAGGATATAAAGATGATGTCTGAGGGGCGTATCGAAATGGATGAAGATGCCATAAATAATATCCGAAGTGAGTACAAAGAGAACTCCACGGGGTATCAAGCCAAGGGTCACGGACGCAATACTCAACGTCCCGGGGCGAAGAATCGAAATCAGCACCAGACAAAAAAGTTTGTAAAAAATAACACTCAACGTAGACACACTACAAAATAATTTTGTTTTTTTGTAAAGATATTGTTATATTTGTATGTTATACAATCACAAAATGAATAGACTTTTAATATATAGTTTGGCCCTAGTTGCCATGTGCAGTTGCAATAGTGCGAAGGTTAAGATCGAGGGAAGACTCATCGGTGCCGAATCTACGACACTATATTTGGAGAGAATCGAAAACTCTACACCCACACTCATTGACTCTGTTATGCTCAATGGCGAGGGGCGTTTTAACCTCGCGTTTGAGGGGGTCGCAGAGGAGCCTTTGCTCTACAACCTTGTGAGCGGAGGTGAGCGCATACCGCTCTTTTTGACCGCTGGGGACAACATCTCGATCAATGCTATGGGCAATATATCGGGCGGTTATCGTGTCGAGGGATCCGAGGAGTCGGAGGTTTTGCGTCAGTTCTACCAACCATACATCAAAGGTATCGGCTCGCTGGATGCAATAGCCAACGACTACGCCTCGCCCAAGATTTCGGAGGAGGAGCGCAAGGAGCTAGCGACCAAATATGCCAAGGAGTACCAAGCAATCAAACAGGCACAGTTGAGATTTATCATCGAGAACCAATCTCGCATGGCGGCTGTCTATGCCCTTTTTCAGCGACTCCCCGGCGATGAGTATCTGTTCAATGGCGACAACGATATCATCTACCTACGCACCGTGGCCGATGCTTTGGAGCAGAGCTACCCCAATTCATCTTACCTCAAGTCATTGCGCAACTCTATCTCCAAGATGGAGAGCAACATAGAGCTACAATCGAAGGTGTCGAGCTCAAACTTCCCAGAGTTGGAGCTCCCCGATATTTTTGGTAAGTCAGTGAAACTTTCGTCGCTTGCTGGAGGTGTTATCTTGTTGGACTTCTGGTCGCCCGAGTTGGGTAACTCAAACGCCCACAACGCTGAGTTCAAGGAGGTATACTCGAAATATAACCGAGGCTTCGAGATCTATCAGGTGGCTGTTGACAACTCTAAATCGAGGTGGATAGCTGCTGTTCAGGACCAACGCCTGCCATGGATCTCGGTCAACGACCTCAAGGGAAATAGCTCACCTGCATTGGGAAGCTACAACATCACAAAGGTCCCATCGAACTTCTTGATCGACGCTCAGGGGACGATCATAGCTCGCGACCTCACAGGCTCGGAGCTAGATGCACAACTCAAAATCCTCCTCACAGAGTAATTTTTCAGAAGAGGCCAGAGAGGGACAAAGAGGGACAAAGGGGGCCAGAGAGGCAAAAGAGGCAAAAGAGGCAAAAGAGGAGTTGCGAAGGAGAAATATCAAGGAGAGTAAACATGTACTATTTTGTATCGGATGTGCACCTTGGAGGTGGCACACCTAAGGAGGCTCAAAAGGCCGAAGAGCGCTTTTTGGCGTGGTTAGATAGCGTGGCAGATAGTGCTACAGCTATATTTATCTGTGGCGATCTCTTTGACTTCTGGTTCGAGTATAAACGTGTTGTCCCCAAGGGTTTTGTCCGCACACTAGGGCGCATAGCCCACCTCACAGATCGAGGGGTGAGGGTTGTCTTTATGGCAGGTAACCACGACCAATGGCTGCGCGACTACTTCGCTGTGGAGTGCGGAATGGAGGTCTATGCGCGCCCTCAAATCTTTGAACTCGGTGGAGGCAAAAGGGTACATGTGGCCCATGGCGATGGACTCAATGTCAAAAATGACCCGATCCTAAAGGCTATGAATAGCACCTTTCGTTCGGCGTGGGTGCGAGCTCTATTTTCGACATTTGTGCACCCCGACCTAGCGCTTAAGTTTGGGCAGTGGTGGAGCAGGTCGTCGAGGACCAAACATGTTAATACCAACTACGAGGGGCAGGATCGAGCTATTGAGGCTTTGGTGGAGTACGCCACTGAGGTGCATGGCCAAGAGCACGCGGATTACTATATCTTTGGTCACCTCCACGCAGTTGAGGATCGCACCATAGGAGACCAAGGCGAAGCGCGTGTAATCTTTGTGAACGACTGGAGGGTAAACCCCCACTGCGCGGTGATGGACGCAGAGGGTAATGTAACAATAAAAGAGATATAACAACGCTTCTTAGGTTTGAAATTTCAAACCTAAGAAGCAACCACTTTAGGGAGCAAAACCTTGGTTTTGCGACTAAGTCCCCACCCTTTGGGAGGGGATTTAGGGGTGGGGTGATATATAACAAATATAAAAGCGACCGATTTTTTCAAATCATAAGAAACATTAATCATGATACAATATTTAGATCTACTTCGCAAAATCACGACCGAAGGGGTGGTTAAGGGAGACCGCACGGGGACAGGTACAAAGAGTATCTTTGGCCACCAAATGAGATTCGACCTCGCGGAGGGGTTTCCGCTGTTGACCACCAAGAAGGTCTTTTTGAAGGGTATAATTCATGAGCTGTTGTGGTTCTTGAATGGCGACACCAATATCAAATATCTGGTGGAGAATGGCGTGCATATATGGGATAATGATGCCTATCGCCACTACACGGAACTATGCACCAAAAAGGGTATAACCCCGATCTTCAAGGAGTTGTTCTTGGAGGCGGTTTTGTCGGGTGCTCAGAGCGAGATCGAGGGTTATACGTTTGGGGATCTGAACCATGTCTATGGCTACCAATGGAGAAGTTGGGACAAGAGCAGTGGCGAGGTTATAGATCAAATCGAGGAGGTTGTGCGCACGATCAAGGGCTCGCCTAACTCGCGCAGGATGATTGTCTCGGCATGGAATGTTGCCCAGATCGAGGATATGGCCCTTCCCCCTTGTCATGTGTTGTTTCAGTTCTATGTGGCCGATGGAAAGCTCTCTTGCATGTTGTATCAGCGCAGTGCCGACACTTTTTTGGGTGTTCCGTTCAATATCGCTTCGTATGCATTGTTGACCCAAATGATCGCGCAGGTGTGCGGTTTGGAGGTTGGGGAGTTCGTCCATACATTGGGCGACACACACCTATATCTCAACCATTTCGATCAAGTCGAGGAGCAACTGTCGCGCACTCCGCGCACACTCCCTCGCATGAATATAAACTCGGAGGTGAAGTCGATATTCGACTTTAAGTACGAGGATTTCACGCTCGAAGGCTACGATCCGCACCCATCTATTTCGGCTCCGATGTCGTTTTAGTGTGGAGGTTTAAAACTTTTTTACGTCATGATAAATCTAATTGTTGCCATAGCTCAAAATGGAGTTATCGGGGGCGATAATCGTCTGCTGTGGCATATATCCGAAGATCTTAAGAATTTCAAACGCATCACCACGGGCCACCCCGTTGTCATGGGACGCAAGACCTACGACTCGTTAGGGCGCGCACTTCCCAACCGTCGCAATGTGGTCATCACGCGCCAAAATATCGAGATTGAAGGGTGCGAAGTTGTCCACTCGCTCAGCGAGGCTCTGGCGTTGTTCACAGCCGAGGAGCAGGTGTTCATAATAGGTGGCGCGGAGATCTATCGCGAGGGGTTGGAGGTAGCTCACAAGCTCTACATCACGCGCGTACACCACCACTATGAGGGCGACACGCTCTTCCCTACATACGACGAGTCGCAGTGGGAGCTCACGGAGTCGGAGCACTTCGAGAGGGGAGAGAAGTACGAACACCCTTTCACTTTCGAAGAATATCACACCACCAAATGGAGTATTCGTTTTGCCACGCGCGACGATATAGATATGATCCACACAATGGCGGTGGAGAGCTTCACGGAGACCTACAAAGATATAGTCTCGGTGGAGCAGAATGGGTATATGTTGGATATGATGTATTCGCACAAGAACCTCCACAAGCAGTTCGACGAGGGGCATATATACTATATCATGAGCGACCCAAGTGGCGTTGTCGGCTATGGATCTATAGAGCCTCATGGCCCTAAGCTATACCACCTCCAAAAGCTATACCTCCTCTCTCAGTACAAGGGCAAAGGGTATGGAGCGATCCTCTTTGGACACCTCCTCAGCGAGGTCAAACGCCTCTGCAGAGAGGGTCCGTGTAGGGTTGAACTCAATGTTAATAAGCATAACAAGGCGACAGGTTTCTACGCTCGCCAAGGGATGAAAATAGCCGAGCAGGGAGACTACCTGATCGAAGGGACAAACTTCATCCGCCCCGATCTTATATTGTATAAAGAGCTGTAAGTTTACTCTATGTTTAGAGGGCCTTTGGTCAGAGGCTGTTTTAAGAGGCTGGACTGCCTCACGCCGGCGGGCGCACAGCAAGCTGTGATTTGTCCTCCTTGCGCTTTTGTGTTGTTGGGGCCGCGAGGGGTTTTCGCGCTAAAGCGTGAAATTTAATATAAAATGAGTGTCTCGAACCATGAAAGTAAACTTTCGGTTCGAGGCACTCATTTCATATTATTCCCCCGTTGGGGAAACCCCTCGCGGCCCCGCCCAAAGCGAGGTGACTACATGCGAAGGTCCACAAAAAATAATGGTGAATGATAAATGGTTAATGGTCAATCTTTAATCATTATCGACGCTAATCATTCACCATTGACCATTCATTCCGTCATTGCGGACTCCGATCCGCAATCCCTAGCGAAACATTGCGCAGCCGATGCAGAGATTGCGGCTCAAAGGCCGCAATGACGTATTTGTTCACATTTGACCATTGACTCTTAACTCAAAAGAGACCATTGCAAAACGTTAGTTTTGCTCCAAAAAAGAGAACGTTGATAGGTGGATGAAATTTTAAAGATGGCATAGAGGGGTGTGAGGTAGCGTACATATGGTACGTGACCGATCAGAGCTATGCGGTATCTTTGAAAGTTCGCCGCCTTGCAACGGTCTCCAAAAAGTTATTAACAGTGTTACCAACAATTTTATTAACATTTTATCGACAGGGTGTTAATAACTATTTTTATCGCGCACGGTTATGTTATTCGGAAAATTATATGTAAATTTGTAATCATGAATAGAGTAGCTATATTTCCGGGATCGTTTGATCCATTCACTCGCGGACATGCCGCAATTGTCGAGGAGGCGCTGAGGCTCTTCGACCACGTGGTGATCGCCATAGGGCACAACACCACCAAGTCGGGATTCTTGGAGGTGACACAACGCAAGAGGCTCATCGACGACACCTTCGTCACCAATGAGCGTGTGAGCTGCCAGATATACACCTGCCTCACGGGGGATTTCGCGACTCAGGTGGGGGCGTGTGCAATGATCCGTGGCGTGCGCAACACCATAGATTTCGAGCAGGAGAGGATCCTCGACGCGGCAAATAGAAGGCTCTATCCCCACCTCACAACGATTGTGATGTTCACCCCTGCGAGTGTTGCCGACATATCGTCGACGGGGGTACGCGAGCTGATCGCCTTTGGTTGTGATGTGGATGAGTTTATGCCAGAGGGGGTAAAGATTAAAAATTATATGTAACTTAAATACACACTATTATACTATGAAAATGGAGTTTACAGCAGAGATGATCTCAGCCTTTTTGGGCGGAGAGATCGAGGGTAATAAAGATGCTAAGGTCAACACAGTATCGTCTATCGAGGATGGACGCGAGGGGGCATTGGCATACCTTATCAACCCCAAATATGAATCGTACATATATACCACAAAGGCCTCAATCGTTCTTGTCGACAAGAGCTTCATAGCGTCGGCACCTATCGCGGCAACCCTAATCAAGGTCGAGGATGCTGGATCGTGCATCCTCAAGTTGCTCGAGATGTATAGCGCAGCTCGCCCCAAAAAGAGCGGTATCAGCGAGCGTTCGTCGATCAGTGACCACGCAACGGTCGATACGTCGTGCTACGTGGGTGACTTTGCGGTGATCGAGGGTGGAGCCTCAGTTGGAGCTAAGTGTCAGATCTATCCTCAATGTTACATTGGCGATGGGGTGACAATCGGTGAGGGGACAATCCTCTACGCTGGGGTCAAGATCTATGAGGGGTGTCACGTGGGTAAGAACTGCATCATCCACGCAGGTGCGGTAATCGGAGCCGATGGTTTTGGGTTTGCCCCCAACCCCGATGGTAGCTTCACGAAGATCCCTCAATTGGGAAATGTCATAATCGAGGATTTTGTCGAGATCGGAGCCAACACATGTGTCGATCGCGCTAAGACCGACTCAACGATCATCAGACGTGGCGTGAAGCTCGACAACTTGATCCAAGTGGGCCACAATGTACAGATCGGGGAGAACACCGTGTCGTCGTCGCAGATGGGAATCGCTGGGTCATCGAAGATCGGTTCGAACTGCTTCCTTGGTGGACAGGTGGGTATTGCCGACCATGTTACCATTGGTAATAATTGTAAGATTGCATCGAAGAGCGGAATAGACAAGAGTGTGCCCGACGGCGAGGTACGCATGGGTTATCCAGCTCTCCCGGGAATTATGTATCACCGTTCGTCGGCTGTGTTTAAGGATCTGCCAGCCCTAGCACGCACCGTGCGCGAGTTGCAAAAGGAGATCGCGGAGCTTAAGAAATAGGCGTATTTCGGAGCGAAACGAAGTGTAGCGACTAAGCCCACTCCCCTAGGGAGGGGGTTTGGGGGTGGGGTAAAGTATAATAAATGTAAAAAAGGCGAAAAAAGTTCAAACCTTAATTCGCATAAATTAAATAGGCACCTATGCCCGTTGAGAATAAATTTAGGATTATGGGGATCGACCCCGGCACCAACTACATGGGGTATGGGGTGATCGAGATCGAAGGGAAGAGTGCAAAGTGTGTGATTTTGGGGACTATAGATCTGCACAGGATCGAGGATCCATACGCCAAGCTCAAACATATCTTCACTCGCGTGGCGGCCTTGGTCGACGAGTATAAGCCTCGCGAAGTGGCTTTGGAGTCACCCTTCTTTGGCGAGAATGTACAGTCGATGCTTAAGTTGGGGCGGGCGCAGGGTGTAGCTATGGCCGCCGCTTTGAGCCGCGAGGTCGATGTGTTTGAGTATGCACCCACCCGAATTAAACAGGCGATCACGGGCCAAGGGTCAGCCTCGAAAGAGCAGTTGGCCTCGATGGTCGCGGCGATCCTCAAGATCAACGACATGCCTAAACGTCTGGATGCCACGGATGGTATAGCGGCAGCGCTGTGCCACCACTTTGCGCTATGCAATCCACTCAATGGCTCACTCGCAAGCGAGAAGGTCAAGGGGCTGGGTGGCGGACGGAAATCAGCTACGCGAGGGGGCAGCTCGTCGTGGGAACAATTTGTTAAATCAAACCCTCACCGCGTGGGTGGGGAGAAAAAATAGAGATTATGAAGAGAGGTATATTTTACATAGTTTTGGCCGCAGTGCTTATGGCTGTGGGGTGTCAAAACGCAGAGAAAGCGTTCACCATAAGTGGTACGTTTGAGGGTGAGAATGGCCATACAACCACCATCCGCATGACCGAGGGGATCGTTGGTCGCGACAGCACAATCAATATGATTCCGCTCGATGACGAGGGTAGATTCTCGTTTTCGGGTGTTGTCACCACTCCATATATGGTGCAGCTAACCAAGAGTGGCGGCAAACCAATACAGGGCTGTTTGGTGGTTGTCGAGGGTGGAGATATAAACATTAATGTCGTAGATGATATGAGGATGGTCGCTTCGGGCACCGAGCTCAACGATCGTTACAGCCAGATAATCGAAGAGTTTGGCCAAAACTACGAGGAGATCCGCAGCCTATCATATGCCGAGCAGGGGGTTAAGTTCAATGAGTTTGTAAACAAAAAGATCGACGAGAACCTCGATAATCCCATTGGGCTTCTTCTGCTCCAAGAGGTTGCAATCCGCGAGCAGGGGCTCAACAGCGCGGAGGTCACAGAGCGTCTGTCGAAGTTCTCGCCCCAGATGCAGTCGGGCAACGATGCACGCTTGATACGTGAAAATTTGAATAAAACAGCGGCGCTGGATTATGGCTCTCAGTTCATAGATGTGACCCTCACGGATGACATCGACGACGAGATCTCTATATCGTCACTTGTGGGCGATGGGCGATGGGTGCTCATAGATTTTTGGGCTACATGGTGTGGCCCCTGCATGGCGGAGATGCCCAACCTCCAAGCTGCATATGAGGAGTATGCAGAGTATGGTTTCGAGATCTGCGCCATATCGCTCGACTCCGATAGCCAAGCGTGGCGTAAGTATTGCAACAACAACCTGCCGTGGGTAAATCTGCTGGCTGGACACAGCGATGTAGCTAAACTCTATCAGGTGAAGTCGATCCCAACGAACTTCTTGATCTCGCCCGAAGGCAAGATCGTGGAGAAGAATCTTCGCGGAGAGAATCTAGCTATTACGTTGGCTAAGTATATCAAAAAATAGGGCATCAGATGAAGAGATTATTTTTATTCGTAGCGGTGATTTTTGCCGCTATAGGGTGTCAAAACAGTGGAAAGAGCTTTACGATAAGCGGTGAGTTCGAGGGCGAGGATCAGCAAACATCCATCGTGCTTAAGAGAGGATCTAATATCGAGGGCGAGGTGATCGACTCTGTGCAACTCGACTCGAATGGTCGTTTCGAGATTCGAGGTCGCGTATCTACACCATACACAGCTCAGATCCATAAGCTAAAAAAAGGTGGCGTGAGCAGTGGATGTATTGTATTTATCGAGGGTGGACAGGTCAAGATCACCGCCGACACCAATGGTAATATCGAGGCTTCGAACACACCTCTCAATGGTAAATATAAACTCCTTACCAAGGAGTTCGAGCAGTTCTACTCGAAGAATATGAATGTCGCGGATCTTCGCAGACGCTTAGACAACTCGCGCCAATTTGTCGGCAGCAAGATCGACGAGAACCTCGACAACCCTATCGGTCTATTTCTGCTCGCCACGGCGGCTATGGAGGAGTTGCACGTCAGCACCGAATATGCAACGAACAAACTCGCGGAGTTCTCGCAAGAGATGGTTACAAGCCTAGAGGCGGCGGATATACTCGACATCATAGAGCACAACTCGATCTTGGACCTCGGCAAGCCCTTTATAGATCTCACGCTCACCAACACTCGAGGCGAGGAGATATCTATATCGTCAGTTACAGGAGAGGGAAAATGGGTGCTCATTAACTTTTGGGTCACGTGGGGCGAGCCATGTCAGCGCGAGGAGCCATACCTTAGGGAGGTCTACGAGAAATACCACGCCGATGGGTTGGAGATATTCGCCATCTCGGTGGACGAAGATGCCGAGGCGTGGCGTGCGGCATGCAAGGACCTGCCTTGGATCAACACTCTGGAGATGGGCTCAGGGGCGACTGTGACCTATCAAGTCGCTGGAATACCTGCAAACTTCTTGATTTCGCCCGAAGGGAAAATCGCGGCTAAGAACCTAAGAAACACCAATTTATTGAAAGTGATGGGAAATATATTCAAAAAATAATCGCTCTTTTTAGCCTTAAAATTTGCAGATATAAAAAAAATGCCATATATTTGCACTCGCAATTGGGGGATAACCCAAGGGAACAACCCAACTGCAACATAAGGATCGGCACCGTAGCTTAATTGAATAGAGCATCTGACTACGGATCAGAAGGTTCCAGGTTTGAGTCCTGGCGGTGTCACTAAAGAGGCGTTTTCACATAAATTGTGATACGCCTCTTTTTCGTTTGAGATTGCTGCAAGGCAGCGAAATTTCAACAACATCTAAAATAGTCTCATTTATAATCTTCAATATCAACTATGAAAAAACTACTCACACTAATACTCTTTGCGCTCGCGTCGTCGTGCGTACACAGCCAAACCGCAACCAAGGATCTGCCCCTACGCCAGAAGGTGGGGCGAATGATAATCGTCGGCATGCCGGGCGTGGAGATCAAACCCAACTCCGTGATTATAGAGGATATAACCAAACGTGGCGTGGGCGGAGTGATCCTCTTCGAGGCCAATGTGGTGACCAACGAGGAGAAGAAACTCCCAGCCGCAGAGCTAGCCAAGATAGATTTCAAAGCGAGGCTTACCAAGCTATGCACAGAGCTCCAAGCCTTGGCCGACTATCCCCTCATAATCTCAATAGACCAAGAGGGAGGCGTAGTGAATCGCCTTAAGGATAGATATGGATTTGTCCCCTCGGTGACCCAGCAACATCTCGGTGAGGTCGACTCAGAGGCCACAACACGTCAATATGCCAACTCCACAGCCCACCAACTTCGCGAACTGGGGATAAACACCAACTTCGCCCCCTGCGTAGATGTCAACATCAACCCTGCGTGCCCTGCCATAGGTCGACATGGGCGCTCATTCTCGGCCGATGCCGACAAAGTGGCCCAACATGCTGGATACATAATGGATGAGCACCACAAAGAGGGGATCATCACCGCGATCAAACACTTCCCGGGCCACGGCTCATCGCTCGACGACACGCACCTCGGGATCACCGATGTGACATCTTCGTGGCAGGAGAGCGAGCTGGTGCCATACAAAAAGCTCTTGACCCCCGAGACCACAAAAAATAATATGGTGATGGTCTCGCATGTCTTTAACGCGAAGCTCGACCCCGACTACCCTGCTACCCTATCGCACAAAATCATAACGGGTATCCTGCGCGAGCAGATCGGATGGGATGGAGTGGTCATAACCGACGATATGCACATGAAGGCGATCATCGACCACTACACCGACAAGGAGTCCGTGACGCTCACCATAAATGCTGGTACCGACATGTTGATCCTCAGTAGCAACCTCCCAACCAAGATGAATGAGCACATCACCGTAGCTATCATAAACGCTATCGTGGAGCAGGTGGAGGCAGGCGAGATCTCGGAGGAGCGAATCAACGAGGCGTATGACCGAATTATAAAACTTCAATTCTAGAGACCGTTGCAAGGCGGCGAAATTTCAAATATACCCTATAGTTCCGATCGGTCACGTACCTCGAGTACGCTCCCTCACAGCCCTATACGCCATCTTTAAAATTTGATCCACCTATCAACGTTCTCTAAAGTCGGAGCAAAACAGATGTTTTGCAATGGTCTCTTCTAAACAATCAGTTACAAAAACCGACATATTAACAAAATGTTAGTAACTTTAGCCCCAAACCTTTTATAGAAAATATAAACACTACTAAATACCGAAACTATGAAAAGACTCATTTTTGCACTTATGTGCACCGTGGTAGCAATATCTACCACTTCGGCCGCGAACCCTATCCTGCGACGCGAGGACCCAGCCTTTTTGTACCTTGCAGACCCAGCAGCCGAGGTCTACGAAGGCCGACTCTACCTATACTGCTCGCACGACCAAGAGGGGGCTACGGATTATAGCCCAATGCAGGACTACGCTATTGTCTCGACAGATGACATGGTCAATTGGACCAACCATGGCGTGGTGATTAAACCTCGCGAATATTCGTGGGCAAGTGGACAGATGAATGCCCCCGATGCAGCCTACAAAGATGGGTGGTACTACTTTTACTTCCCCTACGACAAGACACACATCGGCGTGGCTAAGAGCCGCACACCAATCGGCCCGTGGGAGGAGGCGGTGACCGACAAGATAACCACGATCTTTGACCCCACGGTATTTATCGACGACGATGGTCAGGCCTATATCTATGGTAGCGACACAAAGATGGATATTGGCGACAAGGGTCGACATATTATGGGGGCTAAGCTCAAGGATAATATGTTGGAGTTGGATGGCGACTGGATGCGTCTGAGCGAGGAGACAGTGGCCGAGGCGGTACATATCTTCAAGCGCAACGGCAAGTATCACTTCACCGCACGCGTGGGCAAGCAGACAGGCCACTGGGTGTCGGACTCTCCCCTACCGACCAAATATGCTGAGTACAAAGGTTTCATCACCGAGAATCAACGCGATGCTCCTGCCCACAACTCATTTGCGGAGTTTAAGGGCAAATGGTATATATTTTACCAGCGAGGCGATGTCAACGAGGGTAGTTTCCACCGTCGTTCGGCCTGCTTCGAGGAGATACAGTTCAACGACGACCACTCGATCGTCCCTGTCAAATATACGTTGGACGAAGGGGTCGTTCTTGTTGATCCTCCCGTGACTCCTTGGTAATGCCCCGAATAAATAAAATAACCAAAACTAAAATAGCATGATTAAACTAACCTACCAGACACCATTCCTAGCGCTCACAGTCGCATCTTTAGGGGTTGGTTGCGCCTCATCTTCGAAAAGAGATGCGCTAGTCGAGAAACCAAACATCGTACTGATCTTTGCCGATGACCACTGCTTCAACTGCCTTGGATCGTCGGGATTGGACAACATCAAAACCCCCAACCTCGACCGCCTAATGGCTCGCGGTACACACTTCACCCACTCCTTCAACCAAGGAGGTTGGAATGGAGCGATCTCGGCAGCGAGTCGCGCGATGATGATTACGGGCGAGAATATGTGGACCGCAGCCCAACACTCAAACTATATCCCCGAACTCCAAAGACCACAAAATTGGCCTACAGATGTAGCACAGCTGGAGTCAGCGCCCCTAGTGCCATTCAACACCACATGGCCCGAGTATATGAAGGCGGCTGGCTACGACACCTATATCACTGGAAAGTGGCACGTAGCTGTCCCTGCGGATGAGGTGTTCGACCATGCAAAGAATATCCGCGGCGGAATGCCCAACCAAGCGGCCGACTGCTACAATAGAGTATTCTTGGAGGGTGTAGAGGATAAATGGCAACCCTACGACACATCTTATGGTGGATTTTGGCAGGGTGGCAAACACTGGAGCGAGATAGTCAAGGATGATGCCCTCGAATATATCGACATGGCCAAGGAGTCCGACAGCCCATTCTTTATGTACTTGGCATTCAACGCTCCGCACGACCCTCGCCAAGCCCCCAAAGAGTATATAGACATGTACCCTCTCGATGAGGTGTCGGCGCCCGAGAACTTCCTACCCGAGTACCCCTACAAAGATTCTATCGGTTGCTGGAAGAGCCTGCGCGACGAACGCCTCGCTCCATTCCCACGCACAGAGCGCTCGGTGAAGGTTAACCGCCAAGAGTACTACGCCCTAATCTCGCACCTCGACACACAGATAGGTATAATCCTTGACGCACTCGAGGCAACGGGAAAATTGGACCAGACATACATAATGTTTACCGCCGACCACGGAATATCTATCGGTGACCACGGATTCATAGGCAAACAAAATATGTATGACGCAGCCATGCGCGTGCCCCTCTTCTTGGCTGGCCCGGGCATCCCAGCAGGACAAAAGGTCGATGATCTAGTCTACTTGCAGGATGTGATGGCTACAGCACTCGACTTGTCAGGAAGCTGCGGTGTCGACTCTGTAGATTTTAAATCGCTTATACCATTGGCCCTCGACGAGAAGGATGCCGATAGGCGCGAAGCTGTCTATGGAGCCTACACAGGTCAACAACGTTCGGTGCGCGACAAGGAGTACAAGATGATTATCTATCCTAAATACGACCTCGTGCGTCTATTTAATTTGGTCGAGGATCCTCACGAGATGAACGACCTAGCAGCCAAACCAGAGTATAAGGATAAACTCAACGAGATGTTCGCGAAGTTCAGAACCCTACAAATAGAGATGAAAGATCCCCTCAATGTAGAGCCTCACTTCAACCGCTTCGTGTCGAGTATATAGATTTGTATGTGCTTGTGCGCTGTGTGCTTTAATAGGCTGGACTTTGAGGTCAGAGGCTGGGCTGCCTCACGCCGGCGGGCGCACAGCAAGCTGTGATTTGTTATCCCTAGCGGCTTAGGCCCACACGATAGTTCACCGTCTGTGAACATTTAATATAAAAGTAGCACCCCAAACCTTGAAAGTAAACTTTCAGTTTGAGGTGCTACTTTTATATTATCCCCCTCCTAGGGGATCGTGTGGGCCCAAGCCGAGGGGGTCACATGCGAAAGCTCACATTCCGTTTTATCGTGCTTCGTTTATCTTATCTCATCACTCGCCTAGATTTTCTCAGTCTTACTCAGCATTACTCAGTCCACGATTCCCATTTACCATTCTCCCCTACGTCATTGCGCCTCCCCCGAGCCGCAATGACATGACTGAGTAGAACTGAGTAATGCTGAGAAAAGCCGAGTTAGGAGTGATCCTACCTCGCTTTGGGGATGGGGCCGCGAGGGGTTTCCCCATAGGGGGAATAATATGAAATAAGTGGATCCTGAACCGAAAGCTTGCTTTCGAGGACAGGATCCACTTATTTTATATTAAATTTCACGCTTTAGCGCGAAAACCCCTCGCGGCCCCACAACACAAAGGCGCAATAAACACAAATCACAGCTTGCTGTGCGCCCGCCGGCGTGAGACAGTCCTCGGCAAAGAGAACAGTCCAGTCAAAAAACCTCAAAGGATTACTTGATACCCAAAGCGCTTTTTACTTGAGGAGATAGGTCAGTCACTGTAGAGGCGTTGACATATGCCAATGCACCAGCAGACTCGTCGTAAACAACATCATAACCGCCATCTTGAGCCACCTTATTGATTGCCTCGCGAGCCTTTGTGATAATTGGGTTCAATAGCTCGTTTTGTTTAGCTTGCATCTCTTGCATTGCTGTTTGCTCGAACTGTTGCATGCGTGTTTGAAGATCTTGCAACTCAGTCTCCTTAAGGCTACGTACAGAATCAGTGTATGTGCTTAGGTTACCTTGGTAATCAGCCAATTTGTTGTTGAACTCCACCTGCATAGTCTCCAAGTTATCGGCAAGGTCCTTGCGGAAAGCCTCCAAGTTAGTCTGCATAGTTTGTGTCTCGGGCATTGTCATCACGATCTCTTGAACTTGAACACGACCCAATTTTTGAGCAGAGGCTGTAGTTACACCCAATGCCATAGCGGCTACAATGGCCACTGTAAATAGTTTTTTCATACGTTTAGAATTATTATTGTTTTATTTTTTTAGTTCTTCAATTACCCCTGCCGTGTGGTCTACACCAGAGGATTTATATAGCACGGTGGTTGATGTTGACTCATCCAACACCAAGTCATATGAGCGGCTTTTGGCATAGGTCTCAATTGCCTTAAAGACTCGATTTTGGATAGGTGAGAGTAGCTCCAACCTCTTTTTTATCAATACTCCATCGTGGGCAAATATCGACTCTTGGTACTCGGTAGCCTCAGCCTCCATATTTGTGATCTTGGTTTCGTAGACTGACCTCTCGACCGAATTTAGCGAGTTAGCCCTCTGCATATATGAGTTATAGAGCGCCTCGACCTCATCGAACTTAGCATCCACTTGAGACTGATAGCTCACCCCCAGCTCATCAATTGTCTTGAGGGCTTGAGTATATTCATCCAAAGACTCAAAGATCTTTTTGCTATCCACAACCATATAATTTTGTGCCGACACAGATACGGCGCAGACCAACGAGGCGAAAACAACCAATACAAACTTTTTCATCTTTGTTACCTTTTAAATTACCAAATTACATTAATATACGGTATCAACTAAAACTGTTGACCCATTGTGAAGTGAATTTGCGATCCACTTCTCTCCGCCGAACTACTTGGATAGTCAAATCCATAACCCCAGTCAAGACCCAACATACCGACGATTGGCAGATAGATTCTCACACCAAAACCAGCCGAACGTTTGATATTGAAGGGCAAGAAATCCTTCCACGAGCTAAATCCGTTTCCACCCTCAGCAAATGCCAACACATATACCTGTGACGATGGCTCCATAACGATTGGGTATCTGAGCTCCATGGTGTATTTGTTGTAACCCACCGAGTAGTATGAACCCAAAGGATCCAACGCTCCATCTTCGTAACCGCGGATCGAGATCACATCAATACCATATGAGGTGTATCCCGACATACCATCACCACCGACCTCAAATCTCTCAAAGGGCGATACTTTGTCTGGGTTGTAGTTACCCAAATAACCCATCTCGGCGCTCAACTTCAACACAAGGTTGGAGTTCTTCATAAAGCTCTGATACCACTCCGCCTTTAGGTTCCACTTGTGGAACTCAATGAATTTGTATCTCTCTTCATCGTCGATCTTGCTATTTCCATCATCGTCGTAACTATAGTCCTTACCATCGAAGAGCGAGTAGGGAGGAGTGATCTGCAACGATGCCGTAAAGTTCGTTCCTCGACGAGGATACATACTTTGATCCACCGTACTTCTGCTCAATGTCACACCTGCCGAGATCATATTCGCAGTACCATCGGTCATGATAAATGAGCTCCAATCATCCAACATATACCTTTGGTACGACAACTCTCCATATAGAGTAAAGTATGGATCGGGCCAACTAAGACGTTTACCGAGTCCAGCCGAGATTCCGAGGATACGGAAGTGCTGCGTGCTCGACTCCCAAGCGTAGTAAGCGTTGTTCTGATCCGAGTAGAATGCCGAGGATGAGAAGGTATTGGGCTTGCGTCCACCCATCCATCCATCGGAGAATCCCAACGAGAAGGCTTTGTAGTATGTACCATTTGTCTGAGCCGAGAGCGACAACTTCTGGTTTTGACCCATTGGGTATGGAGTCCAAGGATCTCCATTCATAATGTTTCGCACCGATAGGTTGTTGAGCGTCACACCCACAGATGCAACAAACGTACCATTACCCCAACCTCCCGAGACACTAAATTGGTCACTGGGTTGCTCCACAAGGGGCCAACCTATATCCACCAAGTTATTTGTCACCGGGTCGATCGAAGGGATCATACCCTCGGCGTTGAAGTGACCCATAGAGCTAAGCATGCGCATTGTCTGCATCAACATCGAACGGTTGTAGAGCTCTCCGGGACGAGTGTAGAGCTCGCGACGGATAACCTCGTCGTCGAGACGCTCATTTCCTGTGATCGTCACTCGGTTGATTGTGAATGGATTACCCTCATACACCTTGATCTCGAGATCTATGGAGTCTGCACCAATGATAACCTCCGCAGGCTCGATCTGCGACATCAAATATCCCTCGTTTTGGTATACAGTCAATATCGACATCTCGTCTGGATTTGCGTTCTTACCGATTCCCAAACGTTTGTCGATTGTTGTTTTGTCATATACATCGCCACTCTCTACGGCAAATACGCGCTGCATTTGCTCGGTCTCGTATTGCGAGTTTCCGACCCACGAGATATTGCGGATATAGTATTTGTTTCCCTCCGAAACATTCACCAACAGACCGATACGTTTATCGTTGATATCGTATATCGAGTCACTCACCACCATTGCGTTACGATAACCTCTCGCATTGTAGAAGTCGAGCATATTGTCGATATCCTCATCATAGTTCTCTTGGTTATACTTCGAACTTTTGAATAGGTTCCAGATACTTTTGCGACGAGTCTTTTTGAACGATCTCTCTAGCTTCTTATTCGAAAAGGCCTCATTTCCTATGAACTGCACCTCTCCGATCTTCACCTTACTTTTGCGATCCACATCGAAAGTAACATTAACCATCTTTGTGCGCAATGAATCTTGCTCTACACGCGCCTCAACCTCGATATTGCGATAACCCTTCTCGAAATAGAACTTCGAGATTTTGTCTTTACCCTTCTCGATATTAAACTCCGAGAGTTCGCTATCGGGTTTGAATTTCAACTCATCGAGCATGGTCTTTTTGTGGCTAGGCTTCACACCCAACCCTTGGATGTCCCATCTAAAGACGCGTGGAAGCTCCTCGAGGTAGATATCTAAGTCTATATCGTCACCATCAATTGTACCTCCCAACTTAACGTTCGAATATCTCTTTTGGTCCCAAAGGTTCTCCACCGCCAACGACGAGAAACTTCCGGGCAACATAATTGAATCTCCCTTGATGATACCCGCTGCGCGAGTGATTAGCTGTGGGTCGATATCGACACCATGCACACGGATCTCCCTGATGCAATAGTTGCGAGGTGAATCCGACTCAAAGATAGGGGCATCGGCATGGAGGTCTACATATTCGACCTCATCTGTGGAGCTTGTATCGCTGCTCCCCTGCGCTGCGCTGCTACCCACAGAGGCCACAAGAGCCAATAGTAGCAACCAGATATTTCGTAACCTACTCATTTATAATAATTTCTTCAAATAATCAATGACTTCAACCTTACAACTTGCCATATCTACGTTCGCGCCTATTATACTCCTCGACAGCTTGGTCCAGCCACTCACTATCGAAATCGGGCCACAACACATCGGGAAAATAAAACTCCGCGTATGATGCCTGCCACAACAAGAAGTTACTTAGGCGACACTCTCCACTTGTTCTAATAATCAAATCTGGGTCGGGCATATTTCGGGTATCGAGCTCTTTTGCTATCGTCTCCTCGGTGATTGAGTCGGGATCCAACTCCCCACATTTCACCTTTTGGGCGACCTGCGTCACCGCACGACGCAACTCATCTCTGGATGAGTAGTTCAACGCCAATACCATATTCAAACCCTCTCCCATCGCTGTTTGACCCTCGATATAGGCAAGAGATTCTTGTACTTTAAGTGAGAAACGCGATTTATCGCCAATTATTGTAACTTTGATCCCTTGTTTTTTCAACTCGGGTGTTTCGCTAGCTACGCTCATGCAGACGAGCTCCATTAGAGCATCTACTTCGGCCGATGGGCGGCCCCAGTTTTCGGTCGAGAATGCGTATAATGTGAGATACTCAACACCTATGTTAGATGCAGCCCTAATTGTTTTACGGATTGCATCCACCCCTTTAAAGTGTCCTTCGACGCGCTCTTTGCCGCGCTCTTTGGCCCAACGGCCATTACCATCCATTATAATGGCAATATGTTGCGGTATCTTTTTATCTCCATTCATAAGCCACAAAAGTAATAATTATACTTCGTAATTACTAAATTTTTGCACATTATTTACCTATATTTCATTATCACTCTCGTATATCGACCCCCCACATCATCTTATCGCGGAGTGTTTCGTAGAATGAAATTTTGTGGGGCAGGGCCAAATAGAAGCCACTCTCGCTCTGCGAAAGGGTCACCGTAGCTCCTTGACCTATGGGGTAAGTGTGGCTATCGACCGACACAAAGGCATCCCCCTCGCGCATTCTGATTGTCATATCTATACGGTTCTTGTCGGGCACCACCAGTGGCCTCATTGTGAGGTTGTGAGGGGCCAACGGAGAGATCACCCAACATGCACATCCGGGGGCCACAACGGGACCTCCAGCGCTGAGCGAATAGGCCGTTGAGCCTGTCGGAGTCGATACGATCACCCCATCGCCATAGTAGGTAGAGACCAACTCCCCCTCCACATATGTCTCCACCGAGATCATCGAAGCGCCCTGCCTTTGGACCGAGAATTCATTGGCCGCATAGAGACTCTTGCCCTCCGTAAAGCTACCATCCACCTTAAGCAGTTGCCTCCGTTCAGTACGCAACGTGCCGCTCTCTATGGCCTCGAATAGCTCCCCGATTCCATTTCGCGACACGCTGGTCAAAAATCCCAAACGCCCCGAATTGATCCCCGCCACGACGATTGGTCGGCGGTGGAGTCTTTGGACCCCTTCGAGCAAAGTTCCATCGCCTCCGTAACATATCATCATCGACCCAGAAGGCTGATCTCCAACATCTTGGCCATAGGTTCGAGAGGGGTCTATATTGACCCTCAACAGCTCTTTGAAGATCCCCACAAGCTCATCGTTGACACAATAATCATAGCCTCTCTTCTCGATCAAAGAGAGGATTAAACGCAGGTCGTCGGCAGAGTGCGATACGCGTGGACGAGAAAAAAGTATGATTTTCATCGAATATCCCTAAATTTTAGTAACTTTACGACGCAAATATAATAAAATTTATGACAATTGCGAATTTAGTATTGAAATATGCAGGGCAAACGTATGAAAACAGTGTCGTCATTGCGGCCTGCGAGCCGCAATCCCTAACGCAATCTCAAAGCTAATATTCGTTTGTTTCGCTAGGGATTGCGGATCGAGGTCCGCAATGACGAAGTTGGTTTTAGTATAAACATCAATCTTTAAGAGAGACAAATTACAAAGGCTAAAGAGGCACTTTAGAGGAGAAAATTTAAAAAAACATCTACATAAAACTAAAATTCATATGACTAATTTAAGTGTAAATATCAATAAAATCGCTGTGGTGCGTAACTCTCGTGGCGGAAATATGCCCAATGTAACACGTGCAGCGCTCGACATCGAGGCTTTTGGAGCCTATGGAATCACCGTGCATCCACGCCCCGATGCGCGCCATATCCGCTACTCAGATGTATATGAGCTCAAAGAGGTACTCTCTACGGAGCTCAATATCGAGGGTAACCCCAACGACAGCTTCATCGAGATGGTTTTGGATGTTGTCCCAGCTCAGGTCACTTTGGTGCCCGATGCCGACGACGCTATCACCTCCAATGCAGGGTGGGACACCATCACCCATCGCGAATTTTTGACCTCCACAATAGCTCGATTCAAAGAGAAGGGGATCCGCACCTCGGTCTTTGTGGACCCTGTGATCGAGATGGTCGAGGGGGCCAAGGGGTGTGGTGCCGACCGCGTGGAGTTCTACACCGAAGCCTACGCTAGCCAATACCCAGCCGACCCAGAGGCGGCTGTGAAGCCATACCGCGAAGCTGCGGCCGTGGCCCATGAGCTGGGTTTGGGTATCAATGCAGGTCACGATTTGAGCCTCGAAAATCTTAAGTTTTTTGTGGAGCAGATCCCACGGGTCGACGAGGTATCTATCGGCCACGCATTGGTGTGCGACGCACTTTATATGGGTCTTGAGAATACCGTGGGGTTGTACCTCCGCGAACTACAAACGAAATAATTTCTGAGCTAAGTGTTTATAAAGGATAACCGAGAGCATTTGAGTCTGCCGATCTTTGGTCGCATTGGACGTATTGCCGACGATATGGGTGTCGAGGCCTATGTCGTGGGGGGATATGTGCGCGATTTTTATTTGGGCAGACCCTGCACCGATATTGATGTTGTTGTGATCGGCAGTGGAGTTGAGATTGCCGAGTCGTTGGGGCGCGAGCTCCGCACCAAAGTCTCTATATTCAAGAGGTTTGGCACCGCTATGTTGCATGCCGATGGTTTCGAGGTCGAGTTTGTGGGGGCACGCAAGGAGTCCTACACCCCCGACTCTCGTAAGCCTAGTGTCGAGAGCGGCACCTTGGACGATGACCAACGACGACGCGACTTTACGATCAACGCTATGGCGTGGAGCCTAAACTCCGTCACCTTTGGCGAGTTGGTGGACCCCTTCGAGGGGGTGTTCGACATGGACGACTGCATTATCCGCACACCGTGCGACCCCGACATCACCTTCTCGGACGATCCTCTGAGGATGATGAGGGCCGTGAGGTTTGCCACGCAGTTGGGCTTCGACATATATGACGAGACATTCGATGCCATCAAACGCAATCGAACACGCATAGAGATCGTGTCGAAGGAGCGAATCATGATCGAGCTCAACAAAATTATCCTCTCTCCGCTCCCCTCGATTGGCTTTAGGTTGTTGGAGCTCACGGGGTTGTTGGAGTTGATCTTCCCCGAGATGCACAAGTTGTGTGGGGTCGACAAGGTTGGTAAACATGCCCACAAAGATAACTTCGAACATACGCTCAAGGTGCTGGACAATGTCGCGGCCCAGAGCAATGATTTATGGTTGAGGTGGGCCGCGGTGTTGCACGACATCGCCAAGCCTGCGACCAAGGCTTATGATCCGCGTGTGGGGTGGACATTCCACGGCCACGAGGTGTTGGGGTCGAAGTGGATCCCCCACATCTTCAGGCGCATGAAGCTCCCTTTGGGTGAACCGATGAAGTTCGTCCAGAAGTTGGTTTTCTTGCACCTACGCCCCATATCGCTCACCGAGGAGATAGTTACCGACTCGGCCGTGAGGAGGCTGCTCTTTGAGGCAGGAGACGATATCGAAGCGCTGATGACCCTCTGCGAGGCGGACATAACATCGGGGATCGACTCCAAGGTGAAACGATATATGGCCAACTTCGAGAAGGTGCGCAACAAGATGCACGACCTCGAGGAGAGGGATCGCGTGCGAAACTTCCAGCCTCCGATTTCGGGAGATCTGATAATGACAACATACAACATCGCCCCCTGCTCGCTCATTGGCGAGATCAAGGAGGTGATTAAAAACGCTATACTCGATGGGACGATCCCCAATGAGCACGATGCCGCCTACGGACTTATGGAGCAGTTGGCCGCTGAGAGAGGTTTAAAGAAATAACCATTTAAAGATGATTACGAGCGAGGAGCTACATATTTTGACTTTGGAGTCTACACGAGAGGCTATTGAGCGCAATATCGAGCGCTCACCAATTGATGTGGCCCTCGACAAAAAGATCGAACATCGGGCGCTTGTCGCCTCGCAGGTGAAGTACCTACAGCGTTCGCGCACCAAACTACCGAGCTACTACGCCGCGCGATGTATAATCCCCTCGCTGGCCTTCGAGCAGTCGTCGAGCGAGGCTACAGCTTCGATTAAGCTGCTTAACGGAAAATCTCTTTTGGAACTTACATGCGGACTTGGAGTCGACACTTTCCACCTCTCCAAAAGGTTTACACGCGTGATTACCATCGAGCGCAACGAGATATTGGCCGAGGTGGCCAGAGAGAATTTCCGCCGCTTGGGGGGCCACAATATAGA
Organism: Rikenellaceae bacterium; assembly: GCA_047173955.1. Taxonomy (GTDB): domain Bacteria; phylum Bacteroidota; class Bacteroidia; order Bacteroidales; family Rikenellaceae; genus Alistipes. Next base: position 20,129 of record JBCQUO010000005.1, on the reverse strand, counting down.
GGTTATGAGTGGCAGTGCCGAGGAGTATTTGGAGGGGTGCGACATGACCTTTGATTGGATATATGCCGACCCCGATAGACGAAGCGAGGAGGGGTCGAAGTTGGTGAGATTGGAAGATTGTTCGCCCAATATGCTAGCCCTAAAGGGTCAGTTAGAACAAATCTCGACCAAAGGGGTGGCGATCAAATGCTCCCCGATTTTCGACATCGACGAGGCCTTTAGGTTGTATGAGGGGGCCGACGTAGAGGTTGTATCTTCGCATGACGAGTGCAAGGAGGTGGTGATTATTGCGCGCAAAGAGAACCGTACCTCACGGGTTATAGCGACTATGGCCGAGGGGCAAAGCGTGGAGTTCGTGCGCCACGAAATTGACAATTCATGCACCACCAAAGCATTTGACCCCGAAGCATATAGGTGGATGATAGTCCCCGATGTCGCGCTCCAAAAGAGCCGCACCGTAGCCCACGCATTGCGAGGTGTAGCAGAGGTGTGGAGCAACAATGGATTTGGCTTTTGCGCCACTGAGCCCCCATCGTGTTGGGGCAAGGTGTATGAGATTGAGGAGGTCGTCGATTTCCAACCCAAGGCCCTCAACAAACGTTTGGCCAAACGAGGCGTGGAGATACTCAAACGCGACTTCGCTATAGCCCAATCTCAGATCTCGAAGCAGCTCAAAACGCGAGCTGGGGCCGATATGCGCGTGGCGCTCACAACGATCCAAGGGAGAAACTTAGCTATATTTTTAAAGGTATGAGAGAGGTTACAATCATAGGTAGCGGAGGGGTTGCCGAAGCCCTAGCAAAGGGGATAGCCGCCAACAAAGAGCTGAGGCTAAAGCAGATATATGGCCGCAACGAAGCGCGCACAAAGGAGCTTTCGCGAGCGGTAGGGTGCGAGAACTACCCCACCCTCCTCGCGGCCGATATTTATATTGTCGCGGTGAGCGATCGGGCGATCGAGGAGCTAACCCAAAAGTTCTCCTTCCCCACCCATTCGATCGTTGTACACACGGCAGGCAGTGTGGCGATGGAGGCTATAGCTCACCCCCGAAGAGGTGTGTTGTATCCGTTACAGAGCTTTACGGCTGGGCGAGAGGTCGACACCACGACCGTACCATTTTTTGTGGAGGGGAGCACACCCGAGATAACCGCCGAGATTGAGGAGATAGCCCAAGCCCTCTCCCAAAATGTTATGCGCATGGAGTCCGAGGGGCGCAAGAAACTCCACCTCTGTGGGGTCTTTGCCAGCAACTTCACAAATGCGATCTACGCCTCGGCAGCTCAAATAGCTCAATCGGCACAGATCCCTTTCGCCCTACTAAAACCCCTAATACTTGAGACTTGCCACAAAGCACTCTCGGTAGAGGATCCGCGCACAGTGCAGACTGGACCAGCCGTGAGAGGCGACAAAGAGACACAAAACAAACATCTCGAGATGTTGAAAAAAGATGAAAATTTAGAGAAAATATATAAAATTTTGAGTAAGCAGATATGGGAAACTTCAAAGAAGATGTAGCACGTTGCGAGGCGCTGGTCCTCGACGTAGATGGGGTGATGACCGATGGAGGAATCATGCCCCTAACAAATGGGGACTTCAATCGTACCTACAACGCTAAGGATGGATACGCAATAGCATATGCCGTTCAAATGGGTCTTAAAATTTGTGTTATCACAGGTGGACGTGGCGCAAACCTACGCTATAGGTTAGAGATGCTTGGGATCAAACATCTATATATCGACTGCATGGACAAAATAGCGGCCATCAACGATTTCTTCACCAAGGAGGGCATCGACCCCCAAAATGCAATGTACATGGGCGACGACATCCCCGACCTAGAGTGCATGCGCACGGTGGGTATACCTGTGGCCCCTGCCGACGCTGTGATGGAGGTGATCGAGGCATCGAGATATGTATCGGAGTATGCAGGAGGGCGTGGATGCGTGAGAGATGTGATCGAACAGATCATGCGCGCACGTGGCAAATGGGCCATACATACCAATGGCGTGACAAGCATAGACAAAGTAGCCTCGCGATAAAGGCCGACTGGAAGTGATTTAGGGCTATTTGGGACCACTTGGGACTGCCTCACGCCGGCGGCGCACAGCAAGCTGTTAGGGCCAGCCAGCCTCTTTAAACCGCCTTTATTGAATCACACCTTTAGAGACTCTACGGCCCACGGGGCACTCCGAGCAGCGATCCTTTTGACAGTAGCAGGTGGTGAGTTGGATAAGGGCTTGGGATTCGAATGCGCTATGGGGTTTAACCCCCTTCTCCCTCCACATTTTGATATATCTATTAAACTCGGGGGAGAGGTTTTCGTTTAGTTCTTGGGCATTGGCGCAGAGGTTATCGTCGTTGGTATAGCATCCATAGGCGTACTGGATGGGGACAACGAGGTTGATACCTATGAGCGAGCTTTTATTCTCTCCGAGGGTTATATCTCCACCCTCCTCGCGCACGAGGTTGGGGTGTGTATCGCAGAGATGTTTGGTCGCTTCTACTCTAAATATAGACTCTACATCTTGTCGCGTTTTACACTCCAGCACATCGCTAAAGAGGATATCGTGCGACGAGATCAGCGTGGCCACCTGCGAGAGTCTAACCACTGGATGGTTGAAGGGGCGTATGCGTTTGAGGTCCCAATGGTTGATATCCATGGGAGAGATCTGATACTTGTGCATCAGATATTTAGCCTCCATTTTGAGGGGAGCTATATACTCTTTATTGGAGTAAGCATCCAAGAATCCCGACACACCGATCAACATTGCTTCGATCTTCATGGGGCTACTCTTCTCGCGCATGAGCGACAGCAGGGGGAGCCTACGAGCGATCTCCATAAAGACCTCTCTATTGGCCTCATCGCCCAAGCTACGCATAAAGAGCAGGTAGAATGTCTGTCCCCAATTATATGCTCCTGCCCCCTCGAAAAGGGTTAGGAGGTCGTTGTATTTGCGTGTGAGTCGTTCATGTTCGAGGGTTGTATATATCCCTTGCCTATGCAGCTCGCTACATCGAGCAAGCATCTCGGCGCACTTCGGAAGATTAAACATTGTTTGGGTGGTTTAGGGGTGTAGCTATAGGGTCTGAGTTTGTTACAACAATCCAAGGTCGAGAAGGGTCTCCTCGCTCATCATTGTTTTGTCCCACGCAGGTTCAAATACAAGGATCACATTGACCTCGCTCACCCCTTTGACCTTTGCCACTTGGGTATTTACGTCGTTGACCAACTCGTCGGCCATGGGGCAGTTGGGGGCGGTGAGGGTCATGCGTATTGTAACCGAGCCCGAGGGTTCGTAGTCGATGTCGTATATAAGTCCGAGGTTGTAGATATCTACGGGGATTTCGGGATCGTATATTGTTTTGAGGGTGAGGATAATATCCTTCTCTACGGCTGCTATATCTGCTGGAGTCATCGTGTGTATATCTATGATTATTGTGTAAATTATTTATTCGAAAAAGCCAGAGCAAACATTCTCATCTGCTTAATCATCGACAAAAGGCCATTGCTTCGTGTGGGAGATAGGTTTTCGCTCAGACCTATAGCATCTATAAAGTATAGCTCACTTTGCAACACATCTTGGGGTGTGCGTCCGCTCAACACCCTGATTAGGAGCGCAATTATACCCTTGGTGATTATCGCGTCGCTATCGGCTGTGAAGTATACCTTTCCATCTCTAAGCTCTGCATCGACCCACACGCGCGACTGACACCCTTGGATCACATATTGATCTGTGCGGTGTGCGCTATCAATCTCGGGGAGCGTCTCGCTCAGCTCTATCAAGTAGTTGTACTTATCGAGCCAATCCTCAAAGATTGCGAACTCTTCAATAATTTCATCTTGTACTCTATCCATCATCTCTATTATAATTGGGGCGTTAAACCCTCCGTGTTAAAAATCTCCTCTATAGGTTTGCCATCTGCCGCGGCAGGTGACTCAATTTGTAATATATTGGCAATCGTCGGAGCCACATCCTCCATTGTGACCTCGCTGGCCACGCTACGGGGGGTGACCACCGCTGGGGCACATATAATCAGCGGCACATGAGAGTCGTAGCGATATGTCGACCCTGCATCGGCTCTCACGCCCTCGCGTTGCTCTATCCACCCCGGCATAAAGTTTATCACCACATCTCCCGAGCGCCGGGGGTGAAAACTATTTTGCATCTTGTGACCATATCCGCCACCGAAATATCCGTTGCGCATAGCCGTTGCGGTCATCGCATGGGCCACGCCTCTGAACTGCAAAGCGAAGGATGCCACCTCGTTTTGCACCTCCGAGATATTTAGTTCATGTTCGAAAATGAGTTTGTGGTTGAGATATAGGTTGCGGTTATCGTAGCCCAACACCCAATCCTCGCCCCCATATCTCGCTTTGAGGAGGCTGTTGACCAACACCACAAACTGCTGCGAATTGAAGTAACCCAAAGGCTCCATATTTTGATCCGTGAGTGAGCTGAGGCCATGGTCCGAGGTCAAGACAATAACCAGATCTTGGGAGTTGACACTCTGGGTTATATGCTTTATGAACATCTCGATTTCGTGGTCTAGGTAGCAATACATATCCTCCACCTCAAGCGATTTTGCACCATATCGTTGGGCTATATTGCGTGCAGGGTCCAGATAGATATTCACAATATCGGGGTTATCGTCTCGACCCAAATCCATCGCCTCGACCGCTTTTTTGGCGAAATCGAAGATCACGCTATTGCCGATGGGTGTGTAGGCCAACTGCTCATATGTTATGGTGTGCTGTTCGGCTCTGTTTCTTGCTTTGGGCAGAGCCTCCGACTCATACCCCTTCGATTTGGGTTTGAGTTTGGTGTAGTGTTCATTGGCATAAAAACCTTGGTCGTATCTCGCCACCCACCTCTCGGCGGTTTTGGTCGCTATGGTCTGCGAATCGTTGTAGGTCGCAACCCATCGCGGAAGCGAAGCTACAAAAGCTGAGGATGTGCCCCATGCCGATGTGAGCGGATCAATCCAATAGGGGGTGCCCACCTTGCCACTCATGATGATCGCTGAGGAGGGCTCCAAAGCAATAGAGACAGAGCGCGAGCGTGGATTCTCGCCCAAGAGGGCCTCTGTGAGCGTGGGGCTCAGGAGGTTGGCTGCCGAGTATCCATAGTCGCGCAGGTGGTAGGCCAAGTTAGTCACTTTGTTGTCGTGGATCAGATCTATGCGGTCGCCCAAGATATACTCCCACCAGCACTCTCCCACCACTCCGTGGGTCGAGGGCAGAGCCCCCGTTGTGAGCGTCGCCAAAGACACGGGGGTTATCGTCTGTTGAAAATTATAGTTCGCATTGGTAAATGTCATACCCTCCTGCGTGAGGTAGAGAAAGCCCCCCTTGGTGAAGTTCCCTTTGTAGCGATCAATATCACCACCCCTCATCGCGCCAACTACGATATTGACCACAAGTTTGGGCGGAGAGGCTACCAACTGGCTCAACTCTGCGACACTAAAGAGGATCGCAAGGAGCGAATATATAATTTTTCTAACCATTATCCGACTAAGAATCTGTTTAAATTTCTCTCGTATATTTTGCTAAGGATCTGTCACTTCGCTTTTCTCTCTTTGCACTGCGTTACATAGGCACCGCTATGCGCCTTATGCTTTCGAGAGAAAATCAAAGCAACATCTCTCTTGCAATTCTAGCGAGAAAAACTTAAACAGATTCTAATTATTTTGCAAAAATACTATTTTTTTTGGAGTTCACCACCCATAGTAGCCCCTTTAGTGAAATATTCTTGCTCACGCTCCATATTTACAACCCCTGCGAGCTGCTCTATACGTCGCAATTGACCGAGGCAAAAGTGCCTATACCCCTCGCTCTTGGAGTCTCGCGGGCGGTGGTTGACACCCCTTATTATCTCCTCCACGCTCACCATCGTCTCCCTCGCCCGAGACGACAGCGCAGCTTCGCAAAATCTCTGCCACACATACTCCACAGCCATTGGGGCAGGGTGGACCAAGTCGTCGCCATAGAAGCGATAGTCACGCAGGTCGTCCATCAAGATCTCGAAGGCTGGGAAGTACTCCACGCGGCTCTGGCCATAGCGCTGAATGATCTCATCTACAGCCACCCTGATTGTAGCTTTGCTGAGTGAATTTTCGGAAAGTCCATCGGCCGTGTGACGTATGGGGCTAAGGGTCAAGATCACTTTTTTGCCACGTAAGGGACCCTGCAAGGCGCTATCTAGGTGGTCGACAATCTCGCCGACGCTCAACCTCCTGCGGCTAAAGAACGCACTTGGTTGCTTGTGACAATTAGCCACAACTTCGCCACTGCTCACCAACTCATATATCCACGCCGTGCCCAGAGTTACGACCACCCAGTCACTCTCCCCGAGCGCTTGGTGTCCCACCTCGACCGCACGGTTTATATTATCGACACACGTCTGACGATCCGCCCCCGACAACGACGAGTGAAAATCGTAGTGAAACCACCCCTGTGGCCCCTCCTCCAGATCGTCGACACTCACCCCCTCGCACTTTTCGAAGCGATCCAACGTGCGACAAATAGAGGCTACATTGAAAAGTACACCCGTGGGGTTCACCTCGATGTTGAACTTCATATCCCTCAATCGCCCCCCAACACCTTGGGCAAAGCACGATCCGAGCGACAAAATATGACTCTCGTAGTCGATCTTATCGCCAAAGGGTTTTATCTTTATCTCTGTTCTAAATTTCATATGGACAAAGGTATCAATTTTTCGAAAAAAAGTTATACTTTTGTTATATGACTATACGTGCAAATTGTAAAATAAATATTGGACTCGATGTCCTACGTCGTCGCGAGGATGGGTTTCACGACCTCTCGACAGTTATGTACCCTATCCGCGAACTCTTTGACGAGGTCACCGTGGAGATACTACCCCACACCTCCGATGTTGAGTTCGTGTCGCAAGGGCTACTCATTGACTGTCCGCCCGACAAGAACCTCTGTGTGCGTGCCGCGCGCCTTATGCAGGAGAGATATGGTAGCGTCGGAGGGGTACGCATAACCCTCAACAAAATTATCCCCTTCGGAGCAGGACTCGGCGGAGGGTCGGCCGATGCCACAGCGGTGATAGTAGCCATAAACAATCTCTTTGAACTCCACCTCAGCGAGGAGATACTTATCGAAATAGCATCGGAGCTGGGGAGCGACACCGCCTTTTTTGTGCGCAACTCCGCGCAGCTTTGTAGCGGACGTGGCGAGATCATGCAACATATCGAACTAGACCTGAGCGGCTACACAATACTCCTCATAAAGCCCGACATTAATGTCTCGACTGGTCAAGCATATGGAGGCGTGCGCCCCGAGGAGCCACAAACACCTCTCGATAAACTTATATCGAGACCCATCGAGGAGTGGCAAGGGGGCATCAAGAATGATTTCGAGCCACATATATTTGAGATGTATCCCACCCTCGCCCAAATCAAACAACAACTCCTCGATCTGGGAGCTGTGTATGCTGCAATGTCGGGTAGCGGATCGACTATCTATGGAATCTTCGCCTCTCAACCCATTGTCGAAAATAGCCCCCTGAGCGAGTACAATCCATATGTGCTGAGTCTGTAAATTTTGGGGTGCTTGTTTTAGGTCTTGATTAGAGGCCTTTGGTCAGAGGCTGGACTGCCTCACGCCGGCGGGCGCACAGCAAGCTGTGATTTATTTTCCGTGCGCTTTGTGTTGTGGCCGCGACTTTTGTTCACCTTCAGTGAACGTTTAATATAAAAATAGTGGATTCTGCCCTCGAAAGCAAGCTTTCGGTTCAGGATCCACTATTTTCATATTATTCCCCCGTTGGGGGACTCAAAGTCGCGGCCGCACCCCTCAAAGCGAGGTGACTACATGCGAAGGTCCACGTCTCGCTTGACATCTCTCTCTTTTCTAAGGCTTTCTCTGCCCTACTCAGTTCTACCCAGCTTTTCTCAGCACTTCTCAGTTAATTGTCATTATCCTCCTTCTACTTCCGAGTTGCAATTAAGGACCTGAGTAATACTGAGAAAAACTGAGAAAAACTGAGAAGGGCTGAGACGAAATGATAAATTGTGAATTGACGAAACCTTCGCATGGTGCCACTCGGTTGGGAGGGGTGTGGCGTGCGCGGAGCACCCTGAAAAGGGGGTAATATGAAAATAGTGTCATGGACCGAAAGTTTACTTTCAAGGTCCGTGACACTATTTTTATATTATATGTTCACCAGAGGTGAACTTCCGCGCACGCAGTAAACACCCAACACAACCGCAAGGAGGACAAATCACAGCTTGCTGTGCGCCCGCCGGCGTGAGGCAGTCCAGACACTTAAATAGCCTCTAACCAAAACAGACTCAGCTACTATACAATTCGTGCGTAGACCTCAGCCATTTTGGCTTTGATCTGCTCGGTGCATAGATTTCCGATACTACCCTCGTGGGTGTGGTTCACTGATTTTGTGGGTGTATATTCGCCACGTTGCACCTCTAGGCCGACTGTTTTGTAGGCCTCACGAAAGGGAACACCCTCCATCGCTAGGCGGTTAACATCCTCAACTGTAAAGAGGTAGTTGTACTTAGGGTCATCGAGGATTGAATCCTTAACGCGGATATGTTGCAACATGAAGTCGCACATATGGAGCGAACGACGTAGCTCCTCGGTGGCTGGGAACATTATATCTTTGAGCAGTTGCAGGTCGCGGTGATACCCCACGGGGAGGTTGGTCGTGAGCAACGAGATCTCGTTGGGGAGCCCTTGGAGGCGGTTGCAACGTCCGCGCATGAGCTCAAACACATCGGGATTTTTCTTGTGAGGCATAATGCTCGAACCAGTGGTATACTCATCGGGAAAGCTGATGAATCCGAAGTTCTGGCTATTGAAAAGGCAGGCATCCATAGCGAACTTAGCGAGTGTCGAGGCGATCGAAGCTATGGCATAGGCCGCGGCTCTTTCGCTCTTTCCGCGGCTCATCTGAGCAGCCACGACATTGAAGTGCATTGTTTTGAAGCCCAATAGTTCGGTTGTCATCGTGCGGTTCAATGGGAACGAAGAGCCATACCCTGCGGCCGAACCCAATGGGTTTTGGTCTACGGTCTCATAGGCTGCGGCCAACATCCTCATATCGTCTACCAACGACTCGGCATAGGCTCCAAACCACAATCCAAATGACGAGGGCATAGCGATTTGGAGGTGCGTGTAGCCCGGCATAAGAACATCTTTATGCTCCTCGCTGAGGAGCTGTAGGCGCTCAAAGAGGGTGAATACATCCGACGCTATATCGCGTATCTCGTCGCGCAAAAATAGCTTTAGGTCGACCAAAACCTGATCGTTGCGCGAACGACCCGAGTGGATCTTCTTGCCCACCTCGCCCAATCGGCGAGTGAGCAACATCTCGACTTGAGAGTGGATATCCTCTATCCCCTCCTCGATCTCGAATTCGCCTGCTAGGATCTCGCCATGTATCTTTTTGAGCTCACCAGCGAGGGTGATAAGTTCATCGGCCGTGAGTAGACCGATGCTCTCCAACATCATTATATGTGCGATTGAACCCTCCACGTCGTAGCGTGCGAGGCGCATATCTAGTTCGCGGTCGCGACCCACCGTATATGTTTCGATCATCTCGTTGGGCTCGAACCCTTTACTCCATAGTTTCATAGTAACTTGATAATTTTTCTATATATTTTTTATAATACTCTATCCCCTCCTCTAGCTCCGAGAGCTTCACATATTCGTCCGCGGTGTGCGAACGTGCGGAGTCTCCGATTCCGAGTTTAAGCGATGGCCAACTCATTAGCGCCATGTCCGATGTCGTGGGCGACACATATGGCTTAGAGCCCATCTCGATGGCGGCCCTCAACATCGGGTGATCTTTGTCGAGCGCCGAGGCTGTTATACGTGTCGAGCGCGGTTTGATCTGGGACGACATCTCCCCCTGCAATATATCGACAACCTCTTGGTTGGTGTATACGTCCGTTGTGCGGATATCCACCACAAAGGAGCAGCTGTCGGGTACAACATTGTGTTGAGTTCCAGCGGAGATCATTGTGGTCGAGAGTTTAATATCGCCCAGCAACTCCGACCTCTTTTCAAACTCGAAGCTACGCAGCTTCACAATATCGTCCACCGCTTTTTGGAGAGCATTTTCGCCCTCGTCGCGTGCCGCGTGGCCACTCACTCCGTGTGCCACACAATCCAACACGACCAATCCACGCTCACCAATAGCGGCATCCAGTTGCGTCGGCTCGCCCACGAGTGCCATATCGACACACTTCATCTGCTCGCCCAACGAACGGATACCCCCCTCGCCCATAACCTCCTCTTCGCAGGTGATGGCCAAGAGCAGGTTTATATTGAGATGCCTCTGCCTCTGCTCCACAAAGGCATTCATCAGCCCCACGACCGAGGCCCCAGCGTCGTTGCTCCCCAGACCATACAGCACACCATCCTCTACGCTCGCCTCGAATGGGTCGCGCGTGTAGCTCGCCGCAGGGCGGACCGTGTCGTGGTGCGAATTGAGCAGCAGCGTAGGGCGCTTGTGGGGCGCAAAGCCATCGCTATAGGCCAAAATATTGTTGCCATAGCGGTGGGTCACAACACCCCTCTGCGACAACCAACCCTCGATGATAGAGGCCGTATTCTCCTCTGTACGCGATACGGAGGGGGTCGAGATCAGCTCTTTAAGTAGCTCTAGTGGCATAAGTTTACTCAGTTATTGAGGTTCCACTCTTGGGGCATAAAAGATCCTCCGAATGTTTGATCGTAACGCGCTTAACTCCCTTGCTAACAGCCTTGAGTGCTCCATCAATCTTAGGGATCATACCTGTGTTGATAACCCCTTGTGACTTATACTCCGCATAGTTTTGGGGCGTGATATTCTCGATCACGCTGCTATTGTCGTTGATATCCTTGAGCACTCCCCTCTTCTCGAAGCAGAAGATCAGCTCCGTGGGTGCCACCTCCGCAACGCCCAACGCAACCGAAGAGGCCACTGTGTCGGCATTGCAGTTCAACAACACCCCCTCGCCATTGTGCATAATAGCACTAAAGACAGGCGTTACACCCGCCTCCAAAAGGGTCTTTAGGAATGGAGCGTTTACATTGGCAGGGTCGATGTCGCCCACAAAACCAAAATCAATCGGGTTGGCAGGGCGCTTAGTCGCCTTTATGGCGTTACCATCCGCACCCGACAAACCTATAACGTTGCAACCATGCTTCTGGAGCGTAGCCACAACATCTTTGTTGATAAGTCCAGCGTAGGTCATCGTCACGATGTCCAACATCGCCTTGTCGGTGACACGCCTTCCCTCGATCATAGTGGTCTCGATCTCCATCTTTTGGGCCAAACGTGTAGCGATCTTGCCACCGCCATGGACCAAAATCTTGGGACCCTCCAACTTCGCGAAGCTCTCCATAAAGGGGCCAAAAGCCTCCGCCGAGTCAATTACATTGCCGCCAATCTTTACTACCGTGATCTTCTCCATTACTCCAAACCCTCCAATATTCGTTTGATTACAACCTGAGCCGAGATCTCGCGATTGGCCGCCTCGGGGATCACCAACGACCTCTTGGACTCGATAACTCCATCCGTAACGATCATATTGCGTCGCACAGGCAAACAGTGCATAAAGTGCGCATTATTGGTGAGCGCCATCTTCTCTTCGTCGACGGTCCATGCTCTGTCACGGCTCAACACCTTGCCATAGTTGGGGTCGGTGTAGGCCGCCCACCCTTTGGCATATATGAAGTCCGCACCCTCGAACGCTTTGCGTTGGTCATACTCGATCTTCGCCCCCTTGGTGAACTTCTCGTCCAACTCATACCCTTCGGGGTGGGTGATAACGAAGTCGTAATCGGCCGCACACATCCACTCCGCAAAGGAGTTGGGCACCGCTTGGGGAAGTGCATTGGGGTGGGGAGCCCATGTGAGTACCACTTTGGGACGCTCCTTTATTTTGTGCTCCTCGATGGTGATGAGGTCGGCAAAACTTTGGAGTGGGTGGCCTGTAGCCGCCTCCATGCTAAATACTGGGCGGCCCGAATATTTGATGAATTGCTCCACAACCTTCTCCGAATAGTCATCCTCCTTGTTCTCAAACTTAGCGAATGAACGCACGCCTATCACATCGCAGTAGGATCCCATAACGGGGATCGCCTCCAACAGATGCTCCGCCTTGTCGCCATCCATAACCACACCGCGCTCCGTCTCCAACTTCCATGCTCCTTGGTTGACATCCAGAACCATAACATTCATACCCAAGTTCATAGCTGCCTTTTGGGTGCTGAGGCGTGTGCGCAAACTAGAGTTGAAAAAGACCATCATCAAGGTCTTGTTCTCGCCCAAATGCTTATATGCGAATCTATTTTTTTTAACCTCCAAAGCCTCTGCTACAGCAGCTTTGAGGTCGCCAATATCGGCTACCGATGTAAATTTTTTCATTATAGTACCTCCTTAAATTTAGCGATAAAGTGATCTGCCTCGGCGCGTGTGATGGTGAGTGGCGAGAGCAGACGCACGGTCGAAACACCTGCACCGCCCGTGAAGATTTGGTGGTCGAAGAGCAACTTTTTGCGAAGCTCCGAAGCTGATCCCTCGATCTCGATTCCGATCATAAGTCCGCGACCACGAACCTCCTTGATCTTCTCAATCTTACTGAGTTCCTCGATCAAATACTCTCCAATGACCTTGGCATTCTCCACTAACTTCTCGTCGCGGATAACCTCCAAAACAGCGATTGCCGCTGCACATGCCATATGGTTACCACCAAATGTGGTGCCCAACATTCCGTAGCTAGCCTCGAATTGGGGCGAGATAAGGACTCCTCCGATTGGGAAGCCATTACCCATACCTTTGGCTGTGGTCACAATATCGGCCTTGATGCCCGAGGCTTGGTGGGCAAAGAAATCGCCCGTACGGCCATATCCCGATTGGATCTCATCCAAAATAAGCGCCACGCCATAGAGGTCACACATCGCCCTGAGGCTCTTGAAGAACTCCGTAGATGGGCAGTGTATACCAGCTACGCCCTGTATACCCTCGATTATCACGGCACAGAAATCGCCCATTTGCAACTTCTCCTCCACAGCCTCAACGTCACCCAACTCAACAAACTCCACATTGCTTGTCTCGTTAAAAGCAGATACAATCTTGGGGTTATCGGTGAGCGCTACAGCTCCCGAAGTACGTCCATGGAAGGCCTTCTTAAATGCCAAGACCTTAGCTTTGCCGCTCGCAAAAGAGGCCACCTTGATTGCGTTCTCGTTCGCCTCAGCTCCCGAGTTACACAAAAAGAGGTTGAAGTCATCGTACCCCGACACCTCGCCCAAAAGCTCCGCCAAGCGACCCTGCAATGAGTTCTCGACAGAGTTCGAATAGAACCCCAACTTAGAGATCTGAGAGCCAAGAGTCTCGACATAGTGGGGATGGCAGTGGCCTATAGAGATCACCGCGTGGCCACCATAAAGGTCCAAATATTTGGTCCCCTCAGCGTCATAAACGTAGTTTCCTTCGCCACGAACAGGCTCTATAGCGTATAGGGGATATACATCAAAAAGTTTCATATTTACTTAAAATGGAGATTTATTTTCTCCCTAATTTTAAATGTTAGTTAATATTTACAAATTTAGGTTTGAGTAGTTTATACTAAAACCAACCTCGTCATTGCGGACTCCGATCCGCAATCTCAAAAGTAATGTATCGCTAGGGATTGCGGATCGGAGTCCGCAATGACGTTTAGAATTGAGATCTCCCCTTTAGTTGCATAAAAATATTTCAACCAAAAAAGCAGCGGTAAAGTTCGTTAATTAAGTCTTTTATGCCAACTAAGAGTGACTAACCAAATAGCCACTCTTAATCAACGCTTCGTAAGGTCTCTCGTTCAAAACCTTAGTCTACATAATTAATCTCGTTCCTATCTCTAAAAACCGCTCGGTTTGAGTTTCACGCCACACATCTCGTCGAGCCCAAACATCAAATTCATATTCTGAACAGCTTGGCCCGAAGCTCCCTTCAAAAGGTTGTCGATAACACTCACAACGTGCAACTTCTTGCCGTGCATCTGAGCATAAACAACACCCTTGTTGGTGTTGACCACCTGCTTCATGTCGGGATATTTACCTGCCACATGCGTGAAAGCTGCGTCGGCGTAGAAATCCGAGTACAAAGCCTCCGCCTCCTCTTGGGTCATATCTTGGTTGGTATACATGCTCACAAAGATTCCGCGAGCGAAATCGCCCCTCATAGGGACAAAGTTTACATCCACATCGAACGATGGTTGCATGCTCTTGAACGTGCGACCGATCTCCAACAAATGTTGGTGCTCGAAGCTCTTGTATACCGAAACATTGTCTGTTCTCCAGCTAAAGTGGGTCGTAGCCGCTGGCTTCACACCCGCTCCCGTAGATCCCGTAAGCGCCGTTACATGCAACTCATCGCTGACCAAACCCTTAGCCACCAATGGCAAGATAGCCAACTGGATAGCTGTAGCGAAACACCCCGGGTTAGCAACTTTATTTGCACCCTTTATCCTCTCGCGGTTGATCTCGGGAAGTCCATATACAAACCCATCGCTCTCGTCGCGGAAATCTTGGGCCAAGTCGATGATCTTCACACACTCGGGCACCTCGTTCTCGCCGAGGAACTTGCGACTCTGACCATGTGCCGAACACAAAAAGAGTGCATCGACAATCGAGAAGTCGTACTCTGAGCTAAAGATCAAATCCGTATCGCCGATCAACCCACCATGCACAGCAGTGACTGGGTTGCCTGCGTTACTTGTAGAGTGGATATACTTGATCTCCACCTCTGGGTGGTTAATAAGGATTCTCAACAACTCACCTGCGGTGTATCCTGCACCGCCAATTATACCTACACGAATCATCCTTTATTTATCGTTACGTTTTTGAACGTTGTAATAGATCTTCATTTGGTTACCCAAGATCTTTGTAAATCCCTTCACATCATCTGCCGTCCAAGCCTTGTTGACCTCGCCATACTCACCGAAATCGGTCTTCATAAGGTCAAACGTAGAGTCTACACCCACAAGCGTGTAGCCCAATGGACGCAACATGATCTCGACTGTTCCATCGACATTCTCTTGCGAGTGCTCCAAGAACTTCTCGATGTCGCGCATCACAGGCTCCATGTATTGAGCCTCGTGGAGGAACATACCGTACCATGTAGAGAGCTGCTCCTTCCAATACAACTGCCACTTTGTGAGCGTGTGCTTCTCCAACATTTTGTGCGCTGCGATAATCACGATTGGTGCCGCAGCCTCGAAACCTACACGACCCTTGATACCGATGATCGTGTCACCGATGTGCATATCGCGACCAATGCCATACTTCGAGCAGATAGCCTCCAAATCGACAATAGCCTCCACTTTGTTGCTATACTCCTTGCCATTGACAGCTGTGATCTCTCCTTGGGTGAAGGTGATCTTCAACGACTCCTCGCCTTGGGCAGTGACTTGTGATGGGTATGCGCTATCGGGCAATGTCTGCTCCGACTTCAAAGTCTCCTTTCCGCCGATTGAAGTTCCCCACAAACCTTTGTTGATAGAGTACTCCATCTTCACGAAGTCCGCCTCGTAACCACGCTCCTTGAGGTAGTTGATCTCGTATTCGCGTGTGAGGACCATATCGCGTGTGGGGGTGATGATCTCGATATTGGGAGCCAAGATCTCGAATGTAAGGTCGAAACGTACTTGGTCGTTACCTGCACCCGTTGATCCATGAGCTACAGCCTCAGCCTCGATCTTCTTTGCGTACTCGATAATCGCGATAGCTTGGAAAATACGCTCCGACGATACAGAGATTGGGTATGTTCCATTACGCAACACATTTCCAAAGACCATATATTTGATACTACGCTCGTAGTACTCTTGCGTCACGTCCAACGATGCGTGTGACGCTGCACCCAACGCCAAAGCGCGCTCCTCGATTTTTGTTAGCTCCTCGGGCGAAAAACCTCCCGTGTTAGCGATTGCTGTGTGGACCTCGTAGCCGCACTCATCAGTTAAATATTTCACGCAGAAGGATGTATCCAAACCTCCGCTAAAAGCCAAAAGAACTCTCTTCTTTCCCATCGTTGTATTATTTTAAATTAAATATTTTTTGTATTTTATTCTTCAGCAACATTGTGTAGGGCGCAAGCCTTGTCTGCTGCTTATTTTTCGGTGACTTAGGGTCGTATAACATTCCTGTACACAAACACATACGTCGGTTGTTGCGCTGCAAGATGTCGTAGTTCTTGCACCCCTCGCACCCCTTCCAGAACTCCTCGTCGTCGGTGAGCTCCGAGAATGTCACGGGTGTGTAGCCCAGCTTAGAGTTGAGCTTCATCACGGGCAGAGATGTGGTGATACTAAACAACTTCGCTCGTGGGTATTTCTTGCGCGCCAAATCAAATGTCTTGGCTTTGATTCGTGCCGCAAGGCCCAAATGTCTATAGTCAGGATCCACTATTAGACCCGAGGTAGCGACATAGTCCCCATGGCCCCATGTCTCTACATAGCTAAAGCCCACCAATTGTGAGTCGTGGATCGCAACTACGGCTTTGCCACTGGTGATTTTGTCGGAGATATACTCTGGCGAACGCTTTGCTATACCTGTACCCCTCTGGAGCGCAGATTCATAAATAAGTTTGCAGATCAACTCTGCGTATTGAGTGTCGTCTGCAACTGCAAATCTGACATCAACATGAATTGTATTTTCACTCATCTCTTCGTTGAAAATATTATATTATTTTTTTAAGAAAAATCCTTATTGGAAGAGATCACTCCCCTCGCCCTCTTATTATTATATGCCAATTAAGGTTTGAACTATTTTCTTTCTTTTTATATTTTATTATACTTTACCCCACCCCTAAATCCCCTCCCAAGGGTGGGGACTTAGTCGCAAAACTAAAGTTTTGCTCCCTTAAGAGGTGCAAATCAAGGTTTGAATTCTCAAACCTTAATTTGCCATATTATTTAAATCTATTTGGCCATTCTATAGGCCTTGACAACCCCCTTGACTCTCATTATCGAGTGGGTTATGGTGTTCACAATTCCTGCACTCGACACCTCCAGCGCCACAACTCCCGATGCCATCCCATCGCCGCGCGACGAGAAGCTAAAAGATCGGATATTGAGCTTCAGCTCCCGACTCAACACCTCCGTGATTTGGTTGGTGATCCCCGGTGTGTCCTTGGCCACAATCGCTATATTGACCCTAAAGGCCCCCCCAGCATCGTCGCGCCACCGCGCCTCCATCACTCGATATGGATATTGCTCCTTGAGCCGCGCTGCGTTGGGACAATCATTGCGATGGATAGTAACTCCCGACGATATGGTCACAAATCCAAAGACCTCATCCCCCTTGATTGGGTTACAACACTTGGCCAATTTATAATCTATATTCGACAAATTGTCGTTTATGTACAACGCATCTTCCGCCTTTTTCGAGGAGTCAACCTCGCGCTGTACTTTATTCTCTAACTTCTGCCTCTCGATCTCGGCCGCCGCAGCCCTTCGTTCGTCGTCGATCTCACCCGAAATGAACCTCGCCAAAAGATCTTTGATGAGCATCATATCTAACTCCTGATTGGCCACCAACTCATAGAGCTCCAACCCCGTGCGCAGTTTATAGTGTTTACACAAAAAGACAACCGCTTCATCTATTGTGATCGTGAGCTTCCAATTCTTTATCTTGCGCTCCAGCTCCTCGCGTCCGATCTTCGCACTCTTCGCCTCCGCCTCTCTCAAATAACTTTTAATGCGGTTACGCGCCTTGCTTGTGACCGCTATATTTAACCAATCCGCTTTGGGGCTCTGGTTCTTTTGGGTCTGTACCTCCACCACATCGCCACTATTGAGCTCCTCGCGGATCGACACCGCACGTCCATTGACACGCCCTCCCACACACGTTGCCCCGATGTTGGAGTGTATGTCGAACGCAAAGTCGAGGATCGTCGCCCCCTTGCGCAGCTTGCGGATGTCGCCATTGGGGGTAAAGACAAATATCTCGCTCGACGTTGGCTTGGCATCGAAGCGGTCGGCTATCGACTCCGTGGTATCCTCCATGAGCTCCCTGAGGCGACTCAACCACATCTCCGAACTGTCGGCCCCTTGGTCCAGACCTTTATATCTCCAGTGTGCCGCTATACCTCGCTCGGCCACCATATCCATCCTCTCGGTACGGATCTGGATCTCTACCCATCGTCCATCGCCTGTGGCCACGGTGGTGTGCAGAGACTCATATCCGTTGGATTTGGGGATTGTGATCCAATCCTTCAACCTCTCGGGGTTGGGGGTATAGCAATCACTCACAATCGAATATGCCACCCAACACTGCTTCTTCTCCTCGCCCTGCTCGCAGTCGATGATTATACGTATAGCAAAGATATCATAAATTCCCTCAAAAGCGACATTATTATTCCTTATTTTGTTCCAAATAGAGAAAACAGTCTTTGTGCGACTCTTGATATGGTATTTTATGCCCGTAGCGTCCAACTTCTGAGTCAGCGGCTCCACAAATTTAGCGATGAAAGCCAACCTCTCCGCCTCTCCATCCTTGAGCTTTTTGACGATCTCTTCGTAACCCACAGGGTCCAGATACATCAAAGCCAGATCCTCTAGTTCGGACTTAATGTGATAGAGCCCCAACTTGTGGGCGATCTGCGCATAGAGGTTCAAACTCTCCCAGCTCTTCTTCTGCCACTTCGACTCGGGGAAGATATTTAGGCACCTCATCACCTCCAACCTATCGGCGAGCTTGATGAGTATAACTCGCGGATCGGCCGAATAGGATATAATCAGCTCCTTGAAACTCTCCGCCTGATCACTATCGGTGTTTAGTTTAATCTCCGAGATACTACTCAACCCAATAGCGATACCCAACACCTCATCTCCGAAAAGGGTGCGGATTTGGTGGCTGAGCTCGATGAACTCCTCCTCAGTGCCTCTCTTATGTGAAATTCTGATTGTGTCGTGCAGGATGGTGGCAAGCGTAGAATTGCGCCCAAGCCCCACCTCTTGAATTACTATATATGCCACATTAACAGCATGATCCAGCATTGGACTGCCATCATAACGAGAGAGACCCGATAGTCGCTCTGCGGCAAAATCCAACGCTTTATCAACGAGCTCTTGGCTGCTCGAAGAGAAGTTCTTCGCAACCAAGCTGCGTAGATTATCGTAACGTCTTAACAGCATAGTGCGTCAAAAGTACTCTTTTTTTTTTATATTACACCATAATAACAAGTTTTTTACTATATTTGAGTCGATTTTATTTTATTTAATAAAAAATATCTAATGAAACTCTACATCCCAACCTTTGGCGAGGAGATCGCAAACTCTATTTCTCATGGGGTGATGTCCCTGCTAATCCTCCTTTTGATCCCCTTCGCTGCGGTGTGGTCATATCTACATGGTGGTGTTTTGGAGTCGGCAAGCGTATCGGTATATCTCATATCTATTTTCAATATGATGCTCTTCTCGACCCTCTACCACTCCATGTCGCCCAACTCCAAACACAAAGAGGTGTTCCATATCCTCGACCATATATTTATATATGTAGCCATCGCAGGGACATACACCCCCATCGCCCTATGTGTGATCGGTGGATGGCAAGGAGTTGTTATCACCATCGCCCAATGGCTGATGGTTGTCTTTGGAGTATTCTACAAATCCCTATCGCGCAAATCAATCCCTGCGGTGAGCCTAACGATATATATGGTTATGGGGTGGACCGTGGTGCTCTTCTTCCCCCTATTTATCAACAACGCCTCGGTGCCCCTCATGGCGCTGATCGGTGCCGGTGGAGTCTTCTATTCGGTCGGGGCATGGTTCTACGCGCGCAAAGGGTTCAGGTATCACCACCTCGTGTGGCACTTACTTATCAATGCCGCTGTGATCCTACACTTCATAGCGATAATTTTTTATCTATAATCATCGTATCTGCGAGACCTGAGACCGCCCTCACGCCGGGCGGGCGCACAGCAAGCTGTGACTTGTCCTCCTTGCGCTTTGGATTTCAACTAAGCCCCAAATACAAAACAACGAACGCAAAGTTAATTAAGATTATAGTAATTCATGCGAATTAAGGTTTGAGAATTCAAACCTTGATTCGCTCCTCTTAAGGGAGCAAAACCTTGGTTTTGCGACTAAGTCCCCTCCATCGGGGAGGGGAT
>JBCQUO010000004.1:0-56596 GCA_047173955.1 Rikenellaceae bacterium | reverse complement strand
CTATAATCCACAAAGTTAATAAAATAGAATCAAATTGTATCGTTTTTGTGTATAAAAAAAATAACCACATCCTCAAATAGGCGCAACCGAAAAAGTTGCGCCTATTTTTTATGAATATGCTGTTCTCTATTTTTTTTTGCACCAATTTTGGCATACGCCCCAAAATTGATAACCATACGAGATCTTGTAATATCTTCAACACCAAGGAATTTATGAGTGGCGGATCGACATTCAGATCCATGGTTGGCAGTGCCTACGGCTGAGGTGATTACATTTTTAGCTATTATTATACTATACAATAGACAAAAAAGAGTAAATTTGCAATAATTATGATACAACGCAAAAACATATCGACCATCAAAGACCCTCTATTCCCATTCTGTTGGGAGTTATACCTCGCTGCATTTCCAGAAAATGAGCGCAGAGGACTCGATTATCACACAGAAACGATGAGCAAAAGTGAGTTTCACTGCGATGTCGTGCTTGACTCCGACGAGCCAATCGGGATACTCTTCTGGTGGGATTTGAGTGACTTTACATTTGTGGAGCACCTCGCTACAACTCCTAATGTGAGGGGTAAAGGTTATGGCAACCAAATTCTTAATGAGTTGATCGCGTCGAGCGACAAGCCGATACTTCTGGAGGTAGAACACCCCGAAGATGAGCTGTCTCGCAGGCGCATAGGGTTCTACGAACGTATGGGGTTTACGCTTAACGACCACCAATACCGCCACCCATCGTACCAGCAGATCGAGGGCGAATTTGTCGATTTGTTGGTGATGACACACCCTAACCCGATAACAAAGTGTGAATTGGACTCTTTTATATCTAAAAAATTTCCAATTATTCATTTTAGGAGTTTTAGGCAATTGGACGAGTGAGAACATGCATCTTTACTCCATAATAGTGCATTGATTTTGTCGAGCAGTAGCCTTTATTGACTATCTCGCGAGCAACTTTAGCCTTACGTTAAGACGAGCAAGTGATTGTGGGAAACGAGCCCATTAAGGGTTGTTTCATCCCTTAATTCGCATTATATATAAAAATACAAAATACGCACACCATACGACTAAATTAGTGCGTAATGATGTGCGTAAATTAGACAAACCGCTGACTATCAGCTTTTCATAGTGGAGGTGGCGGGAGTCGAACCCGCGTCCAAACAAGGAGCCCGAAAGCTTTCTACACGTTTAGTTGGCTTTTGATCCTTCTGCCGTGATATGGTAGACAACAACCGAACCACAGCCCCAGCCTCTAAAGTTTCGCGCGCAAGACGAGACACCCTCACACACTATCTCCAAATGGATGATACCCCACATGACCAAAGATTAAGGAGCGGAACCCTCGGTCGGGATACTTGTCGCCAAGACAGCCTTGGCCTCAGCGATTAAGCTAATTTTCCTAGAAAATTAGGCAGCAAGTGATAAACTGTTATTGCCAGTTGAAATTTGAGCCTTAGGATTAACGAGCCACCACACAAAGCTCGACGTGCTTACAATCAACCTCATCCTGCTGTCAAAACCGGTCACCCCCATTTTGCAACGCAAAGATTACTTTGAATTGAATCACAAAGATAGTGCAATTTTTGGGATAAACAAAATTTCGCCGCCTTGCAACGTTCTATGTTTGATTTTTTCGGGGCCAGATAGAATATATCACAAAATAATTTATATCTTTGTTACAAATTATATCACACCCTAGACCGATGAAAAGCGAAAGCGTAATTAAACTACAAAACGTCTCAATATACCATGCGCACGACCCCTTTGGTAATCACTCCCTGAGCAAGATAATCCGCGAGGGCGAGATGATCTTGTCGGAGGTCAACTTAGAGGTCAGGGCCGGGGAGTTCGTCTACCTCATAGGACGAGTGGGTAGCGGCAAAAGCTCGCTCCTAAAGACCCTCTATGCCGAGCTACAGCTCTTGGTCGGCAAGGGATATGTCGTGGGGTACGACCTCCGCAAACTAAGGCGCAAGGATATACCATACCTAAGGCGACGCATGGGGATGGTGTTTCAAGACTATCAACTACTCAACGACCGCAATCTATTTATGAACCTCTACTACGTGATGAAGGCCACGGGGTGGAGCGACGAGACAGCTATCAGAAAGCGCATAGACGAGGTGCTACATATGGTGGGGCTAGAGGCCAAGGGTTACAAGATGCCCTTTGAGTTGTCGGGAGGAGAGCAGCAACGTCTGGTCATAGCGCGCTCACTGCTCAACTCACCCAAACTACTCTTGGCCGACGAGCCCACAGGCAACCTCGATCCAGTGACAGCAGATGGGATTATGGCTCTTTTTCAGGCGATCTCGGAGAGCGGATGTGCGGTGGTGATGTCCACGCACAACACACAGCTCATAGATCAATATCCAGCGCGTACGATCTTCTTCTCGAAGGGGGGTATTAAGGAGGTTGATTTATCGACTTTGGAGGGGTAAAACCTTGCTTTTCCCGAAAAAAATAACTACATTTGCATACTTAAATCACTTAGTATATTATAATGAGTACTGAACAACAAGAGATCAAGCCTAATAGCGAATATTCGGCATCAAATATCCAAGTCCTCGAGGGTTTGGAGGCTGTGCGCAAACGTCCAGCAATGTATATCGGCGACACTGGCGAGAAGGGTCTGCACCACCTTGTATATGAGGTTGTGGACAACTCTATCGACGAGGCGTTGGCTGGCTATTGTACACACATCGGCGTTACGATCAACGAGGATAACTCAATCTCGGTGAGCGACAATGGCCGCGGTATACCTGTGGACTATCACGAGAAGGAGAAAAAATCTGCCTTGGAGGTTGTGCTTACTGTTCTCCACGCTGGAGGTAAGTTCGACAAGGGTAGCTACAAAGTCTCGGGAGGTTTGCACGGTGTGGGTGTATCGTGTGTGAATGCGCTCTCTACGCTACTCGTTGCGGAGATCCACAAGAACGGAAAGATCTATCGTCAATCATACAGCAAGGGTGCCCCACAGACGCAGGTCGAGATCATCGGCGAGTGCGAGGATAGAGGTACAACGGTGACCTTTAAGCCCGATGCTGAGATCTTTACACAGACGACAGTTTACAAGTATGACATCTTGGCTAAGCGTCTGCGCGAGCTAGCTTTCCTTAACAAGGGCATACACTTGTCGTTGACCGACAAGCGCCTCACGGAGGAGCAAGAGGAGGAGCGCCGCGAGGAGTTCTACTCGGAGAATGGACTCAAGGAGTTCGTTAAGTATCTGGACGCTACACGCGGTGAGCCGATCGTGGAGTCGATCATCTATCTTGACACCGAGAAAAATGGTGTTCCAGTGGAGGTCGCTATGCAGTACAACAACTCTTATTCGGAGAATGTACACTCGTATGTCAACAATATCAACACTATAGAGGGTGGAACCCACCTCACAGGTTTTAGACGTGCGTTGACCCGTACGCTCAAGAAGTATGCCGATGAGTCGGGAATGCTGGCTAAGCTAAAGTTCGAGATCAGTGGCGATGACTTCCGCGAGGGACTCACAGCCGTCGTGTCGGTTAAGGTCGCAGAGCCTCAGTTCGAGGGACAGACCAAGACTAAGTTGGGTAATGACGAGGTGTCGGCAGCTGTAGATCAAGCTATGTCGGCAGCATTGGGCCAATACTTGGAGGAGAACCCCAAGGATGCACGTGCTATTGTCCAGAAGGTGATCTTGGCAGCTACAGCACGTCACGCAGCGCGTCACGCTCGCGAGATGGTGCAACGCAAGACTGTTTTGTCGGGGGCAGGTTTGCCCGGAAAGTTGGCCGACTGTTCGAGCCGCGACCGCTCAATAGCTGAGATCTTCTTCGTCGAGGGAGACTCTGCGGGTGGTACAGCCAAGCAGGGCCGCGACCGTAACTTCCAAGCGATCATGCCCCTAAGGGGTAAGATCCTCAATATCGAGAAGGCCCAAGAGCACAAGATGTGGGAGAACGAGGAGATCAAGAATATGTTCACCGCACTCGGTGTCTCGATAGGCACAGAGGAGGATAGCAAGGCGCTCAATATCACGAAGCTACGTTACAACAAGATCGTGATTATGACCGATGCCGATGTCGATGGTAGCCATATCGCGACATTGATCCTCACCTTCTTCTTTAGAAAGATGAAGGAGCTAATCGAGAATGGACATATCTACATCGCTACCCCACCTCTCTACCTTATCAAAAAGGGTAAGCAGGAGCGTTACTGCTGGAACGAGAAGGAGCGCGAGGATGCTACCGAGGAGTTCGGATCTAAGGGTGTACATATCCAGCGTTATAAAGGTCTCGGTGAGATGAACGCAACGCAGTTATGGGAGACAACTATGAACCCCGAGACACGTATCCTTCGCCAAGTGACGATTGATAACGCTGCGGAGGCAGACCATGTATTCTCAATGCTTATGGGAGATGAGGTTCCACCGCGTCGCGAGTTCATTGAGAAGAATGCTCACTACGCAAATATCGACGCATAAGAGTATCGACGCATAAGAGATAGTTCTATTAATAATAATCGGCACCACTGAAGGGTCTTAATCCTCTAAGTGGTGCCGATTTTATCAACCTAGACTACTCAAACCGCCCTACGCGTCATTGCGGACTCCGATCCGCAATCTCAGTCTCAGTTGTGCAATGTTGCGTTAGGGATTGCGGCTCGAGGGCCGCAATGACGATATTGGTTGTTTTCTATAGGGTATCTTTGAAATTTCGCCACCTTGCAACATTCTCTGTTAATATGAATCCAAAGTTTTTTGAACCTGCGAGAAGAATTGCCCAACATGGTAGCCATCGACCAATCCGTGGTGAATCGCTATAGCTATAGCCATTGACTTGTGACCATCAGTGTCGCAGATCTTCCCGACAGTAATAACAGGAACCTGATTTACACCCCCTCGCTCTATCAAGGTGGGAGATATGGAGGTGAAATCTAAGAAGGGCAGTGCGCTCACGACCGCATATGTGGAGTCTATGGTGTGTTGGGTGATGGGGTCCATATCTGGCGACACGGAGGATATGACCTGCTCGGCAGAGCTATAAAACTCCTCGAAATCAGGAGTGTAGGCGATCCTAACCTCGGCAAATTCACCCTCACCGCCAATGGCTATAGGGCTAACCAAATCAACATCGTCGTATATGCAGATCTCCACCTCTCCACTCTCTCGATTTATGCGTAGGCGAAGCTCCTCGACATCGTTCAGCGCCTTGATGATCGCGTAGCTATAATATATAAATAGCGATCGTCCGCGATCCTTAGCCGCTCGATAGCAGTTATCCATCTCTACCCTCGCTGTGATCGAATATATTGGGTTGAGCATCCCTATAAAGAACTCAAACTTCTTTTTTCTCTTCCACCCATCTAAATCTATAACTCTCTTTCCCATCATTGTTTTAATTCGTTTTCACCTCCGAAAATTAGATCGAAAGAGGATCATATTGGTCGATTATATCCAAAGCCAATGTGATCCTCTCGCTTATGTGTAATATTAATGGCGTATAGTTCTGATCGGTCACGTACCTAAAGTACGCTACCTCACAGCCCTCTACGTTATCTTTGAAATTTCGCCACTTTGCAACGTTCTGCTATAGTGTGTCAACCTCTTTGTATAGCTCAATATCCGAGAGCTCCGAGCTAAAGATTGTTGTGTATGCCTCTTCGACTTTTGCACGAGCCATATTGTGGAATACCTTTGTGCTTGTCAAGTAATCAGCCTCGCACTCAGTAGCTTGGCGTGCCAAGATATGGGTAATGATGATGTGTCCAGCACTCTCGACCAAACGACGAGCATGGAACTCCTTATACCCTACTTGCTCCTTCTCCAATGTCTCCACACGAGAGATCATCTCCACCAACTTTGCACGCATAGCCTTTAGGCTCTCCATGATTGGGGTCGTAGCCTCACTGCGCTCCTCAGCCTCGTAACCATCTATAACCTCCAAGAAAGTTCCTTTGGTAACGCCATTGATAGCCGCAACTACCTGTAACTGAGATGTTCCCTCATAGATATTCATGATACGTGCATCGCGGTATAGGCGCTCACATGCGTAATCCTTCATAAAGCCCGAACCACCATGAATCTGCACCGAGTCATAGGCTACTTGGTTGGCATACTCCGACGAGAATAGCTTAACAAGAGGTGTGAAAGCATCTGCCAAGCGGTTGTAGTGCTTCATTGTCTTACGCTCGTCACCCTCCAAAGATCTCTCTTGGGCGATATGTCCATATTGCTTGTAGATCTCCACGAAACGCGCTGTCTCGTACAACAAAGCGCGAGCACCAACGGTCTTAGCCTTCATGTTAGAGAGCATCTCTGTCACCGCTGCAAATTTGATGATCGCCTTTCCGAACTGCGCACGCTCACCTGCATACTTCAAAGCCTCACGGTAGGCCGCTTCGCAGAGACCAACCGACTGCGCGCCGATACCCAGACGTGCGGCATTCATCAACGACATCACATATTTGATAAGTCCCATTTTGCGTGAACCCACCAAACGCGCTGGGGCATTGGTAAATACCAACTCACATGTTGGCGAACCCTTGATACCCAACTTATTCTCTATGCGACGCACCTTTACGCCACCATCCTTTTTGTCGTGAACCAACATCGAGAGTCCGCGTGCGTCGGTTGTGCCCTCTTCTGTGCGAGCCAAAACCAACGACACATCTCCATCACCGTTGGTAATGAAGCGCTTAACGCCATTGAGCAACCAGCGATCCGAAGCCTCGTCATATGTAGCCTTCAACATCACAGCTCCCAAATCAGAACCAGCATCGGGCTCCGTGAGGTCCATAGCGCATGTCGCTCCGCGTGATACTTGAGTCAAAAAGATTGACTTGATCTCCTCGCTAGCGAACTCATTGAGTGTCTCGGCACAATCCTGCAAGCCCCAAATGTTTTCGAATCCTGCATCGGCACGAGCAACCATCTCATTGGCCATAACAAACGCGATAAGTGGAGCGTTCAACCCCTCATATTTGCGAGGTAGAGTCAAGCCATTTAGACCAGCTGCATCCACAGCCTTTAGGTTCTCTGATGTACCCTGTGCATAGATCACATGGTCGTTCTCTACGCGAGGACCCTCGTGGTCGACACCCTCTGCATTGGGTGCGATTGTATCTCCACAAACCTCACCCACGATTTCGAGCGTTAGACGTATTGAGTCCATCGCATCGTCAAAATTCTGTGGAGCATAGTCATATGTCTCCGCCTCTGAATATCCGCGCTCCTTGAGCTCCAATATTTGTTGCATCATAGGATGGCCCAAGTGATATTGCAGATCTTTATTATCTAAAAAGAAATTAGCCATTACTTTGAGTTTTGTTTGTAGTACTTAATCATCTTTGGGACAACCTCTTCGATAGAGCCCGTGATAGCGAAGTCCGCCAATTTATTGATCGGTGCTTCTGGATCGGTATTGATAGAGATCACCATTGCCGATTGCTCCATACCTGCGGTGTGTTGGATCTGACCCGAGATACCACATGCGATATATAGCTTCGGACGCACCGTAACTCCTGTTTGACCAATCTGACGCGCATGGTCGGTGAACCCAGCGTCAACTGCCGCACGGCTTGCACCTACCTCGCCGCCCAAAACCTCGGCCAACTCATGAAGCAGAGCAAATCCCTCTTTGGAACCAACTCCGTAACCTCCCGAGACGATTATGCCAGCACCCTTGATATCAATCTTGCGCTCCTCGATCTTGCGCTCAATCACCTTAACAACCAAGTCCGTATCTTTGACATATTTTGTCCAGTCGATCTTTTTGACCTCCGCAGCTCCCACCTCAGCAGCCTCCTCGCGCTTCATGACACCCTCACGAACGGTTGCCATCTGTGGGCGATTTTCGGGGTTGATGATTGTAGCGATGATGTTTCCACCAAATGCAGGGCGGATCTGATACAAAAGATCATTATACTCTTTTTTGGTTTTTGGGTCTACATGGTCACCGATAACCAGCTCCGTACAGTCAGCCGTAAGTCCGCTGTAGAGGGCCGACGAGACGCGTGGTCCCAAGTCGCGACCTACAGAGGTGGCACCCATCAAAACGACCTGAGGCTCCTCCTCCTTGATTAGTCCACAAATAACTGCCGAGTGAGGCAATGTTTGGTAGGGGGCAAAAATTGCATCGTCGGCAATCCACACTGTGTCGGCTCCATATTTGGCCAACTCCGCAGCTACACCCTCGGTCGACGAGGTGATAACCACCGCCTCCAACTTAACACCCAACTGAGAGGCTAGCTCGCGACCCTTAGTCAAAAGCTCGAGACTTATGTCGGCAATCTTACCCTCTTCGATCTCTATATATACAAATATATTGTTCATGATTTTCTGATTTTAAAGATTAACCGAGCGTATGGCTCTCAATAAGTTCTACCATAAGTGACTCAATATCCTCGTTCGACGCGGTCAACGCCTTCGACTCCTTGGCTTGGAAAACAACGTTCTGGATAGCCTTCACCTTTGTGGGCGATCCCAACAAACCGAGCTGCGCCTCATCTGGATCGACATCTGCCGCCCCCCACTCAAAGATCTGTAGGTATTCGCGCGACGAGGCCATCTGTGCCGACAATGATTCACTATCTGCCGCGATCTCCGAAGGGGTCAAGGCATATTTATACTTCATCACACGCTTAGCATTGCGCGGACGACAATCCGCTGCCGAACCATTCACCGTAACGACCAATGGGATGGGAGCCTCTACGACCTCCGTACCATGCTCCAAACGTCTTTTGATTGTGAGCGACGTTGGTGTTGCGGCCAAGATCTCTTCGGCATATGTCACCTGTGGTAGGTTCATCTTCTCTGCCACCTGAGGTCCCACTTGGGCCGTATCGCCATCAATAGCTTGGCGGCCTGCGACAATCACATCGGCTCCTATTTTGCGCAATGCGCACGATAGTGCATATGATGTAGCCAAAGTATCTGAGCCTGCAAATTTTCGGTCCGTAAGGAGGTAACCGCCATCGGCACCCCTAAACATAGATTCGCGGATGATCTCCGCAGCACGAGGTGGTCCCATAGTCAACACATAGAGTGTAGAGCCCTCAAGCGTCTCTTTGATCGAAAGAGCAGCTTCGAGTGCATTGAGATCCTCAGGGTTAAAGATTGCTGGCAGTGCGGCACGGTTTACTGTACCCTCGGCAGTCATAGCATCCTTACCCACGTTGCGTGTATCTGGCACCTGTTTAGCCAACACAACGATTTTCAATGCTTGTTTCATTTTAAAATATTATTTTAAGGTTTTTGTCTTAGTCATCGAAACATAGTCCCGACAAAAGATAAAATTATTATTTTTTTTCGGGATTTCCAACTTTTTCCTTAAAAAAATGACCCTAACAGTCACACAAGCACAATTATATCCTAAAGAGAACGTAAGCAAGGCGGCGATACCGTATAGTTCTGATCGGTCTCGTACCATAAACCCCGTCATTGCGGCCTCCGAGCCGCAATCCCTAGCGAAACATTGCTCAACCGAGGCTGAGATTGCGGATCGGGGTCCGCAATGACGAAAAAGGTTCAGAGGCCGCAATAACGTTGTGGAGTGAGGGCAGCCCCATACTTTACCAGAGATAAATTACTTATTTGATTTTGAGCCTATTTAGCTCTGCCGAATAGGCCCTGCTATTGGCATTATGTTGCTGGAGGGTTGTCGCAAAATTGTGGTACCCATCGAACTGAGGTCGCGCACAGAAATATAGATATTTGTGTTTCTCGTAGTTCAGCACCGCATCTATAGCCGCGATACTTGGCATCGCAATGGGCGAAGGTGGCACACCTCCATACATATATGTATTGTAGGGCGAGTCATACTTCAGGTGGGTAAACAACACACGCTTCAACTCAAAATCCCCCATAGCGTACTTCACCGTTGGGTCGGCCTGCAACAACATCCCACGCTTTAGGCGGTTGACATAGACCCCTGCCACACGGGCCATTTCATCTTCGCGCGCTGTCTCCTCGTAGACTATAGAGGCCAACGTCGAGACCTCCAAACGGCTCAGCCCCAACTCCTCGCGCTTAGCCTCACGCTGCGGAGTCCAGAACTTAGAGTGTTCGCTCTTCATCCTTGCGATCAACTTCTCGGGCGATGTGGTCCAGTAAACCTCGTAGCTATTGGGGATAAACACCGAGATCAGCTCCTCCTTGCTCTTTAGCCCCACGGAGCCCAAAACCTCGGGCGAGGAGAGTGCCGAGAGTACGGAGAGCGAGTCGGCCTCTATCTGCGAAGCCAAACGTCCAGCCAACTGTTCGGGCGTGCGGATATTATTGAAAATAAGCGTCATAGGTTTCTGTACTCCGAGCTTCAATATGCGCACTATCTCGATCACATTCATCCCCTCGCGGATCTCGTATCGACCAGCTTTGATTCGCTGCGAAAGGTCCAAATGTTGAGCATATAGGTCAAATGCGCGGTGGTGAGTGATGAGCGGATAGATCAAACTATCCACGATCGACTCATAGCCGCGGCTTTGCAAATCGGCCGAACTTATATATATAACCTCTGTTTGAGCCGCCGCTGCACTAAAAAAAATGCGGTATGCAACTCCCACACCTACAGCCATTAATAGAACCAAGGCTGCTAATGCTTTTAAATATTTACTCAACTCTTTTGGTATTTAATAATTTTTTAATACTTTTGTGCCGGGTAAGTCTTATACGACCAGCTCCTACTAATCCCCCAGGTGAGGAATCAAGCAAGGGTATGTGGTCGAGCGGTGCGATATAAGTAGCTTACCCTTTTTTTGTGCCCATATGTGAACACCTACTCAAGCGAGAATCGCGCGCCCATCGGCCCACCACACATGGTCCCCCAAAAAATCTAAAATTGAAACTTAACACCTGCCAACGCATTTATTCCATACTTCCTGTAGCCCATCCAATCAAATTGCTTCGAGTTGGCGATATTGTCTAGCTCCACAAAGACCAAGAGATCCTTTTTGAGAGCCACCTCCGCAAAGGCCTTTAGGTTTATGGTTGTCGGGATCTCGACACTCTCTTGTGTGGGTATATAACCATCAAAGTATGTTGTCGTCAAAGTTGTATGGGTCGAACTTTTGAGATCGGCCGTAATGCCGCAACGTAGAGTGTTTGTCGCATACTCACCCCCCAAATATAGCTTTGCTGTGGGGCGACCCAACTCCAAATCCACATGCTCCGAAGGTGTATAGTCCGTGAACGAACCTCCTACCTTGAAGGTCAAGTCCCCCGTTGGTCTATACTCCAGATCCAAATTAACAGACAGCCCCTGCAACTTTCCGCTCTGCGCGGTGTAGTAGTTGTCTAGACCATACGCCCCACTCGAGAGCATATATTGATCCTCGACCAACCCCCAATAGAGCGCTTTTTTGTTGAGTGTATAGTTTATGTATGCCACATACGAGAGCTTCTGGTCTGTAGAAACACCCATGATACCTCCGCGAAGAGAGTACTCAACACTGTTCGAGACCATAAACATCCCCTCCATAACATATGGGTTAATCGACGTTAACGATGCAAAGTTGTAGCGCTTGAGTTCGCCATCCAACTCCACGAAGGGTTGAATAGAGCTATTCGCGCTATTTCGGATCGTCAGGTGGGGAATTATATATTGCGCTGGGTTGCTCTCCTCGGATGACGAAACTTTGTCGTAATAGAAATCGCCACCAACCCTTAGGTTCCAACCACTCTTGTCGAACGCATACTTCGCACCCAACAAAAAGCTGCTGTTCTGATAATCGTTCGATCCACCAACATAATCATAACCGACACTCACGAATAGGTTGCCCGAGCCGACAGCTCCTCCCAAATCAACACCGAAACCCAACTTAGCATTTTTATTTTGCTCCGCATCGAACATATAGCTTGCATCGAGGCCGAAGTTGTAATTCCACTTCGTTAGGTCCACGAAGCTATCGCCATACCTTCCATCAAACGATATGGCTTGATATGTCGACCTATCACTCTTGGGCTCCATGGTCGCGCTGCGACTCCACATATCGAGCGAATAGTCAACCGCCCCCTCCAAAATTCGACTGCCTAGGTATACCCCTGCACCAACTCCAACCTTGTTTTGTGTATTCAAACCGCTCACCTTCTCATCGAAGTCATTTGTCACCTTTCCATACTCTCCCTCGTGATTCAAGTAACCAACAACATAATTGGTATTGTAGTTTGAGTTCGAGATATAGAGGTCGGCAACCGAAGCCAATGGGTAACCAACCCCACCCTTCACATATGCCGTTTTGGGGCGGTTAAACTCCCAATATGTAACTGTCGCTGGCTCATACAGCTGAGCCGAGAGTGTCGTTTCGATCGAGCGCGGTTGGATCGAATAATCAATCTCGGGACGCATACGCACCGTGTCGGACATATCGGGCTCCAGACGCAACTTCGTCGCTGGTTCGATTTGGGGAACATAGGCCCTAGTTACCTCCACTTGCTTCTCAACTTGTGCTTTAGATGAGAGGCATATCACACTAAAAATAAGGGCTATAGCCGCAATCTTTCTATTCATCTTACTTAAGTTTTTCAATTTTACTCTTCGCCTCCTCAATCACGCCATCATCTTTAGTGGCATAACCATCCACGATACTTTGGTATGTCGCACGCGCTTGGAAAGCATCCCCCTTTGCTGTGTAGATATCTCCCAACATGATAAACGACTTAGCCAACCAATATCCTTGTGTCGTCTGTGACTCCGAGAAGTCGAAGATCATATCCTCCGCTCTGTCTATATCTCCACCTCTATGGGCGTTGCTGATTATGTAGTATGTCGACTCCGCACCAACCGCACTTAACGGATCTTTGCTTAGATCTGCGTACAACTTAACCGCCTCGGCCCACTCTCCATTCTCCCTGAGTATGGTCGCTTTAGAGTATTTTGCCTTAACTATCGCTTTATCTCCAGATTTAGGTTGCGAGAGCACATCGTTCGACATCTTCAAGATCATACTCCGATCCTTGGTGGCGATCGTTGCCGACGCGTAACCCTCCATCGCAGCGGCTTTGTCCGAGTCCGATTTTGTTATGTCATATAGCTTGCGATATGCCGCGGCCGACTTCGTGTAATCACCCTGCTCGTAGGTCAGGCGCGAGAGACGCTCCAACACCCTCTGTGAGTATTGATTTGTACCACGTTCAGAGAGTTGTGTCAAGCTCGTAATCGCGCTTTTATTGTCTCCATTTTTGAGGTGGCAATCACTGAGCAAAAAGAGCGCATCATTGAGGTAATAACCTTGGGGATAATCAGTTATGTATGACGCAAGCAGCGTTGCAGCTCGTTTGGTGTCACCCCCCGAAATGTACTGTCTCTGAGCCGAAGCGAAGCTCAAAGAGTCCTTGGCCACAGTGTTCAGATCGCTATCTACCCCCAACTTCTCGGCATAAGCAAAGTAGCCATTAACATCGCCTTGATTTACGTATATCTCCCTTATTCCTTGGAGTGCATCCTTCGAAACGGCAGTCTGAGGGGCATACTCGATCGCTTTGTTGTAGTAGCTTATAGAGGTCACTTTATCCCCCAAATTGAGGTAGGCCAAACCTAGATCCGACAGCGCTTGGGCATACATAGGTGAATCGGGGTAGTTAGCCACGAACTCCTCCAAACTCTGCTTAGCATCCCCATACTTCTCCTGAGCCATATATGTGCGTCCCAACTCATGGGCCGCGTCGTCGACATACTCGCCCTTGTTTTTCGCGACAATAGCCTTGAGCCTCGATAGTTTGGACTGCGTATCACCCATTATACCTTCGACCATAGCCAATTGGTAATTAGCGTAGTAGCTACCCTCCATAGATGAACCAGCGGCCACCTTGTAGTTGGTCGATGCATCGGCAAACTTACGCTCGCCATAGAGGATATCTCCGACACGATTGTAGGCATCCATGCGCAGTTCGCTAGCCATGGGCGACATCTTAATGAATCGCTCAAAGTAGGTCAATGCAGCCGCCTCGTTCTCCTTTTTCAAGAGCGCATATGCGGTGCTGTATTGGGCCAACACATATGTTTGATCCCCCTTGGGTGCTCGCGAAATGTATGAATTAAAATCCTTCATGGCCGCGTCATAGTCCCCTTCGAGGTAGCTGATCTCACCCTGCCAAAATTTAGATAGGGCGGTGTATTTAGCGCTGATCCCCACAGCTTCGGACTCCTTGAAGTTGGACTTCGCGGTGGAGTTATCGCCACTATTCATCGCCTCCAACGCTTTGAAATATGTGATTTTTTGAAGTGCTGATTTGATATCTGAATCGGGATTCACGATCTCTTTTATCGCTTTATATGCAGCATTGTAATCTCTTGAATTATAAAGAGCTGCGACCAACAAAACTTTAGCCTCTGGCGTACGCTCCGAATTGGGATATGTCGCCACGTAGCGCGTCAGCACATTGATCGCCTCGTTGAAGCGACCACCCCCCAATTCATACTGTAATTTTCCGTAATTGAAGAGTGCGTCCTCGGCAATCTCCGCATTGAAATTGTTGCTAGAGGCCATCGCAAATGCCTGCATAGCTCCCGTTTTATTGCCCGAACGGATATAGCAATCCGCCAAGTGGTACGAGGCATTTTGAGTCAACTCGTCGTCTGCTCCACACGCGAGTTTCAAGTACTCCTGCGCCGCTGTGTAACGCGTAATTCGGTAAAGCGAAAAGCCCAAAATGTAGTTATCCGCACGGCTCATCTCCTCGCCACCACTCTGATATATAGTGATATACTTAATAGCCTGCTCGAAATCCTCGACCCTAAAACAGGCCTCAGCCATCGTACGTGCGATGTCTCCCCTCTGCGAAGGTGTGACATTGTTTAGGAGCTCATCTCCCTCCGAGATTACGTATGAGAAATTCTCCTGCTGAAACTCGATCTGCAAAAGATAATAGGGGGCCAAGGCTCCATAACTATCGCTCAGAGTAAGCTGCGTAAAACCCTCCTTGGCTGAGTTTAGATCCCCTTGGGCGTAGCTCATATATGATTTGTAGTAGAGCGCGTGGTCCCAATATTCGCTATCCTCCGAGATGCGCGACAGGTATTTGTTGGCCGCTGTATAATCCCCCTCCATAAAGGCGATGTACCCCATGCGGATATCATACTTCTCCCTCTCGGCGCTGTTTAACTTTTCGTAATCGACCTTCGACAGCTCCGCCTTTGCCTCCTCGTACTCCTCCGCCGCGCAAAAGATCAAACCGCGATTAAAATCGACTTGGTTTGTATATATAGAGCCGGGGTGTTGTGACTCAAAATAGTCAAGCGTTTCGATTGCTGACCTCTCCTCGAGCCCCACAGAGCACAAAGCCAAATAAAAATCAATCTCCTGATTATCAATATAATTATACCTCTCTACATAATTCTTTGCTTCAAGTAATTCGAGGCGTGCGTCGCTCCACCTGCCCAAACGATATAACTCCTTAGCCCTAGACAGATGCTCGTTCTGGGATGCCTGCGCGACACCCAAAGTCACAAAAAGAGCTGCTATTGTAAATAAAAAAAATCTCTTGCACATAAAAAATAACAATTAACTCCCACAAAGATACAAATTTATATTGAGATTTGCTACTTTTAGGATCTGTGCTAATTAATATTTACCGAGATTTTATTGTACGACGACACCGCGACCAAGAAGTTAAACTCAGCATTTATGGCGTTCGTATATGTTTGTATCCAACTTATCTGCGCCTGCATCACATCTAGTATCGTCACCTGCCCCTCGTTGTAGGAGTAGGTGCTGATGTCGAGGTTCTCGCCCGCTATCGAGAGGGCTTCGGACGCTGAGCGCACCTGCGCGTGGGTGTCGACCACCGAGGCCCAACCATTTGTCTCCTCCAGCTCTATAGAATCGTGAAGTATGAGCTCCGTGATCTCGCTACCCATGCAAGCAGCACGTGCCACCGCAACCGCCCTATGACGCTCACCGAAGCGGAAAAGCGTCGCCGAGAGTTGGACGAAAGCCACCCCATCGACCCTCGTTGTACCGTTCAAGTTGGGGGTATATGGCGACCACAAAGCCCTCACACCCACACTCAGCGAGGGGTTATAGGCAGCGCGAACAGAGCGAACAGCCACCTCGTAAACATCTCGACTCAGCTGTGCCGACAAATAATCGGGGCGACGCTCCAACACCTCCGCGAGAGGCACCCTTCGAGGCGGCAGAATGTGATCGACATCAACACGCACGACATCGACAGCTTCGTCGGAGTGGGTACCTCGCAAGATATTGAAGTTATGCAACGACACCGTGTAGGACAACTCCGCAGAGACCAAACTATACTCCGCCTCGCTTAGTCGCGTGGAGATCATCAACAGATCGCCCTTGGAGATATACCCCTCCTCAAAGCGCTTACTAACAACCTCTTTGAGCGATTTAATCACCTCCGTATACTCCCTCATGGCATCCCGATACCTCCTCTGGGAGAGCAGATCCCAATAGGCATAATCGGCAGCGTAGAGAACCTCCAGATAGGTGAAATCATAGTCACACAGTGCAATATCGCACTTCAGTCCATAGCTATCAATCTCGGCTCGCACACCTCCGCCCCCATATAGAGTTTGGGAGAGTTGGGGCATAAGCGAGAAATTCCACTGCTCAACACCTACATTGCGCCGCATACTATAGTCGAAACTACCACTCATAGAGAGTGTTGGGAGCCTCAGCGTCTTGGCTTTGGCCAGCTCCTCGAAAGAGCTATCCGTTGAAATTTCGCTCTTTTTGAGATCCAAACTATAGGCCACAACTTGACGGCGATACTCCTCCAACGAGACCTGTGCTTTGAGCGAAAGGGTGGCAAACAAGAGTCCAAGGGTCAAATATAAAGGGTTTATTTTCATTGCTTTATAGAGTAAAAAAGTGCGTATACAACTGGTAAAACACAAATAGTCAATAGAGTAGCGACCAATAAACCACCCATAATAGTGGCAGCCATAGCCCCAAAAAGAGAGTCAAAAAGGAGTGGTACCATACCCAAAATCGTAGTCCCCGAAGCGACAACAACAGGCACTACCCTGCTCCTTGTAGCCTCTACCACAGATCTATAGGGCTCCACACCTTGACCGCGAAGTTCGTTGATCTGAGCAACCAACACAACCCCATTTTTTATATTCATGCCAATCAGCCCCAAAACACCCAGAAGAGCAAAGAAGTTGAAGAGCTTACCTGTGATGGCCAACCCTGTCACAACACCTATGAATATCAGAGGGATCATCAGCAAAATCATAATCGGGTCACGATAATTACCAAAGAGCAGCAGCAGAGTCACAAAGATCAAGACAATGGTCAGAGGGAAATTTTTGGCCAATGCCTCGTTGGATTCCACTTGGCTCTCCTCCTCACCAAACACTTTAAATTGATAGCCATTAGGCATTGACACAGTGGATGTTATCGAGTCGCTAAGTTCCGCAAACAGACGCTTCGTATTTACCCCTCTTACTGGGTCGCACTGCGCCTTCATGACTCGCTGTCGGTTGTAGCGTTTGATTACCCCTATCTGATTTTCGAACTCAAAGGCCGAAACCGCCTGCTCCACAGCAAACAACCGCCCCGAGGGCGAGAAGATCGGCAGGGTCTGCATATTGGTCAAGTTATAGTCGTCGATATCGGCATCCTTCAACAAGATCGGCATAAACTGATCCCCTTCGCGGTAACTACCTAGAGCATAGCCATTTGTAGCGATAGTTAGGCCATTTACCATGTCGCTTCTCGAGATCCCGATCCTCTGCCCTCGCATTTGGGAGTAACGAGGACTCCACGTCGGTACACGATTACCCCAACTATTGCGGATATTGGTAGCCCCTGCATTTTGCCACATAACACCTTGAGCTTTAGAGGTTAATGCCAAAAGGGTATCTATATTGTCGCCAATAAAACCAAACTCGATAGAGGCATCGGGCACGGGAGAGAGCTTAAAGAGCGACGAGCGTAGCCAAACGCCCGGCAATGAATCCAGC
Organism: Rikenellaceae bacterium; assembly: GCA_047173955.1. Classification (GTDB taxonomy): domain Bacteria; phylum Bacteroidota; class Bacteroidia; order Bacteroidales; family Rikenellaceae; genus Alistipes. The sequence goes on along the minus strand of JBCQUO010000004.1, from coordinate 38,694 downwards.
ACATACTCCTCGAACCTTTGCTCCACGCTCTGCGTGTGGGCGCGATCGTGCAGCTCCACCAAAATATTTCCGAAATTGGGCATCAGGGAGGTCGAACCGCTCGCAAGGTAATACCTCGGCGGAGAGCCTCCTGCGGTGGTAGAGACCTTTTTGACCTCCCTCTGCGAGGTCAACCACCCCTCCATTTGCGATATTTGTTGCTGAGTGGCGATGATATTGTGGCCATCGGGGAGGATCACATCGGCCCTGAAGTAGGGCTTATCGAGCGAAGGGAAGAAGTTCTGGGGCATAGATCCCATGATCTTCAACGAGCCAACAAACAGAACTACCACGACCCCGACAACCCACCACCTGCGGCGAAGTAACCACCCCAACAAGGAGTCGAATGAGCGGTAAAAACGAGTGTCGTATTGATCTGAACTTTCGGTTGAGTTAACCAACATAAAATCGCCAAACATAGGTGTTTGCGTCAAAGCAAGAGCCCAGCTAAGCAGCAGCGAAATTGCCAATACAACAAACAGAGGCTTCACAATCTCGGCAACAGCCGATGGGGCCAAATAGAGAGGTAAGAACGAAAAGATAGCGATCATAGTTGCCCCCAAAAGGCTCCACTTGGGGCCATCCGCTCCATCGACAATAGCGTTAAGGCGCGGCACCCCTCTGCGAATTGCACTCTGCGCATTATCGGTCACAACAATCGCATTGTCGACCAACATACCCATCGCAATAATAAAACCAGCCAGAGAGGTTCTGTTCAGTCCCTCACCTATAAACTGCATCACAAGCAGGGTTCCCCCGATAGAGAATATCAGCGACGAACCGATCAAAAATCCAGCCCTCAGCCCCATAGCCAACATTATAATCACAATAACGATAGCCACCGACTCCAACAAGTTCAGAAGAAAAGTATTGGTTGCTTCGCGTGCTATAGTATCCTCGGGATACAACACTTCAACGTTGATACCCAAAGGTATATCATCTTTTATCTGATTCAACACTTTAGATATCTCACCGCCAGTTTTCACCACATCGGCACTCCCCTCGGTAGCTATGCCAATTCCGATTGCTCGCCGCCCATCGACCCTCATAATCGAGGTGGGTGGATGGGTGTACCCCCTCTCGACCGTGGCTATATCGCCCAGCCGATATTGCTTACCATTAGAGGCCATAAGGAGTTGATTGGCAATGTCGTCCAACGATTGGTAACCTCCATCCTCCAAAATCTTGATCTCCATAACCCCTGCACTCTTATCACCACTGCTCACCACGCTATTTTGTCGACTTATTGTCGAGATTATAGACTCGGGACGTATGGCGAAATTGGCCAACGTCGACAACGAAACATAGAGGTTCACCACAGGCTGCTGCTCGCCCCATAGCGAAATTTTCTGCACGCCATCGACCCCAATCACGCGCGTCTTGATCCGCTGGGCCCACTCCCGAAGCTCGCTAAAAGAGTATCCATCATCAGCCGAGATCGCATAGTAAAGGCCATAGACATCGCCAAAATCATCGCTCACGATAATGTTTGAGCACCCCGAAGGGAGCTGCGGCTCGATATTCAACACCTTGCGGCGTAACTCATCCCACATCTGGACGATCTCCGCAGGGGGAGTTGCAGGGTCCAGCTCGACCAATATCTTCGACAGCCCAAACTGAGAGTCCGAAGTTATTTTGTAGACATTACGCATAGATTGAACTTCGCGCTCTATAGGCTCGGTGACAAGTTGCTCAACCTCCAAAGGGGTCGCCCCGGGGTACCGACAGATAATCGAGGCACTCTTAATCACAAAGGTGGAGTCCTCCTTTTTGCCCAATCTCACAAACGACATAACGCCCCCTGCGATAAAGAGCACCAACACAAACCACACTAGGCTTCTGTTCTGTATAGCTAATTGAGGGATCTTGTTCTTCATCGAGACAACACTTTTACCTTTTGACCATCTCGGAGCTGATAGACCCCAGCCACAACTACCCTGCTTTTGGGTGCCACACCGCTCTTTACCACGATCCGATCCTCGCCTACGAGATCGCCCAGAACAACAGCCGTCAGTTCGACCTCGCTACGATCGCCTACGACCCACACATAATCTCCGCCCTCCGCTGGTGCATAGATAGCCGAGAGGGGCAGCGTGACTGTATTGGTGCCCCCTTGGTAGATCAGCATCGTTATGGTGCACGACATGCCCGACTGGATAGTGTAACCTTTGGTGTCGGTGATCGTAAGGGCCACTGGGAACCCCGAAGCATCGGATGTCGTGCGTGCATACTCCTTGATTTTGGCATCGAACACGACATCTCCATAGGCATTGAATGTGACCTCGAAGAGGGTTGTCGAGTCGGAAAGTGCCCCCAGAGAGGATTCGGGGAGGGTGAACTCCACGGTCGTAGAGGTTGGACTAACCATCCGCATTATTGTCTCTCCCGAGGCCACACGTTGGTAGGTATCGACATAGACACGCTCAACCAAAGCGCCGAACGGAGCTCGGAGCTTGGTCTGCGCCAAAATCTCTTTGGAGTTTTCGTAGGTGGACCGAGCTCGTACATATTCGGACTCAGAGAGTTCGTACTCCTGACGAGAGACCGCTTCGTGGGCCAAAAGCCTCTTGACGCGCTCGAACTTGGATTTAGCCTGCTCGAAAGTCGACCTATCGGCCGACAACTGCAACTCATAATCCCGAGGGTCCAACTCCGCCAAAAGCCTATCTCGCTGAACCTCCATACCTGTCGACACAGGCAGAGAGAGGATCTGCCCCGAGATCTTAAATGCCAGATTCACAGCTTTGTCAGGGGTCGAGAGTCCCACGAAATCTTTAACCACATAGGCATTACTTTGAGCCAGAGCACACTTCACCGAAGGGGTCTTGCGTATCTGTGGCGTGGATCCTCCTCCGCACGACACACACAGCAGAGAGAGAAAAACAATGAGTTGTTTCATAAATAAAAAAGTTGATTTCGCGAAATGCAAAATCAACTTTTATGCCAAATATCTTGTTTTACACTACTTACATATCTCTCCAACTGCGTTTATCGACAATCACCCCATCCTCCAAAACCACAATGCCAACATTGGCACGGATCATTGTTTTCATCGTTGTAGGGTCGATATTATAGCACTCAACCTCGTGCCCCTCGATATCTATCGTCGGCCCTGCGATCGCCTCTGGGGTCAAGACAATAACTCTGCCGCCATTTGCCTCCACGCGATTTATGGCCCGAGCAACCCTACCCAAAACCCTATCTTTCAGATATTTACTATCCGCCATAGTGAGCAAAGCTACCTCACCATCGTAAGATAACAATCGACTCGTCTGCTCCTTTCCATTGAAGTCAAAGACCGAAAATTCAGCTATCAAGAATTTGTAATCATGAACCTCCTCGACCTCCGTGATCGTATCCACCCACTCCCACTTGGTCTCATCCTGCCACTTTGTGTCATCCAACGAGAACTCCTTGAGGCGACCATTAGAGAGGTTCCTAAAGATCAAGGTTGTCTTGGTCTTGGGTGCTTCGGTAGATCTGTATGCCACACTTATCGCTTCGGGGAGGTTCACCCCAATTTTGTAGGGGCGAAAATCCAACAACGGAAGGTGGAAGTAGCAATAGGTGCCTAGACTCATTGTAGAGGTGAAGAAAAATAAAGCCAAGAAGGCCTCCAACTTGTTGAAGGCAAAGATCTTATCGGGCTTGTAGCGATACCACACCACACCCGCCATAGGCAACAACACCGCATTTTTAGCAAATGTAGCCCAAGGGGTTAGGCGTATAGCATCGCCAAAACAGCCGCAATCCTCCACGGGGAAGATCGTGGCGCTCAAAAACGAAAGCAGCGTAAAGAAACTCATGGAGATAAGCGCAAAGATCGAGACCAGACGGATGCGCACCTTGAAGGTGAACATCAAACCCATCATCATCTCGGCACCCGAGATCCAGATCGAGAAGGGGACGCTGAGCGACGAGAACCACTCGATTCCATATATTGCCAGATATTCGTTGACCTTAATCATCGTCCCCCATGGGTCGACAACCTTCACAAAGCCCGAAAAAACAAATATAATACCGATGGTTAACCTCGCGATGTGCGACGCTATCTTCAACCGCCTTGAGCGCTGACTCGACTCCGAGATGTGTACTTGCTCCATGGTGCGCTCTACAGTAAAGACTTTATCCTCTCAAATATCGCCTCTGGGGTCGCCATCTCACCTTTGGAATCTGCACAATTCACAATCTTCAAACTCTCATCAACCTTTGCTACATCGAGGTAGACCTCGCGCACTCGTTGCTGCAACGACAACGACGCTTCGTGGATATCCGCCTTGCCATTGAGGTAATCGCGGTCATCACCCTCCCTCTGCTTCGACAATGAAGCGGCCGTGAACTCGAACGGCACATCCAAGAAAATGGAGAGCTCGGGACGAGGGATATTGTTAAAGTTATACTCTAGGTTGATTATCCAATCTCTCAGAGTATCACGCTCTTGCTTATCCGTGATCTTGGCGCACTGATACCCCACATTTGAGTATACGTACCGATCCAAAATCACCGCTTTGCCACTCGACAACCAACCTCGGATCATCTCCGAAGCATCGGCCCGATCCCCTGCATAGAGCAACGAGACCAAATAGGGGTTGACCTCCTCGAGCGTCCCTAGCTCTCCGCGCAGAAACTTAGCGATCAAATCCCCATAGATCGGAGAGTCGAAACGCGGAAAGTGGAGATATTCTGTCTCCACCCCTTTGTCGCTAAACATCTGACGCAACTTGCTGATCTGCGTAGATTTACCAGCGCCATCTAAACCTTCAAGTACAATAAACATTATCTCAACATTTTAGTGGCTCTCCCAACTCCCGACACCAACGTATCTATCTCGGCCATAGTATTATACATTCCAAATGAGGCGCGACACATACCCGTGACCCCATAGTGAGTCATGGTTGGCTCCGCGCAGTGCTGCCCCGTGCGGATCGCAACACCCAGTTTGTCGAGAATCATCCCCAGATCATATGGGTGGACACCCTCGACATTAAACGACACGATCCCACATTTCGATGGGTCGGTACCATATATTCTCAAACCATCCACCTCGGAGAGTTTAGATGTAGCATAACTTAGGAGCTGAGCTTCGTGCGCCTCGATAGCCTCTAAATCCAAGGCTCTTAGGAACTTAACAGCTTCACCCAACCCTATTGCTCCGATATAGTTTGATGTCCCAGCCTCGTACCTAAGCGGCAGGGGGGCATATGTTGTCTTTGCAAAAGAGACCCTATCGACCATATCGCCACCACACAAAAATGGGGGCATCTGCTCCAAGATCTCCCTCTTGCCATACAGCACACCTACTCCCGTTGGGCCATATAGTTTGTGGCCCGAGAAGGCATAAAAATCACAATCCAAAGCCTTGACATCGACCCCTCCGTGGACAACACCTTGGCATCCATCCACCATAACAACAGCCCCCACAGCGTGGGCCTTAGAGATTATAGTGTCCAGATCGGGACGTGTACCGAGCGTGTTAGAGGCCTGAGTAACAGCGACTAACCTAGTCTTTGCATCAAGCAACACTTCAAGTTGTTCGATCATCAAACGGCCATCATCATCGAAGGGCAAGACTCTGAGTTCAGCCCCCTTTCTTTGGGCGATCATCTGCCATGGGACGATGTTTGAGTGGTGCTCCATCTCCGAAACAATGATGTTATCCCCCTCACCCAAGAACTTCTCGCCCCAAGTGTAGGCAACAGTATTGATAGAGGCCGTAGCCCCTGCCGTGAAGATCACCTCCTCGCGGCTCTCTGCTCCGATGAATTGGCGTATAGCGTCTCTCGCAGCCTCGTACATAGAGGTTGCCTCTTCGGACATATAGTGGACACCACGGTGGATATTGGCGTTCAACTGTCGGTGGAGGTAATCGACCATACCGATCACACACTCAGGCTTTTGGGCTGTAGCTCCACTATCCAGATAGACCAGAGGTTTACCATGCACTTGAGTCGAAAGAATCGGGAACTCCTCGCGTATTTTATCTACATCAAACATCTCTCTCACGTTTTTATATTTGGTGAAGCCTTGCCTCGACTATACCCTTTAACTCCTCGGACAATGAGGCGATACTACAGCGATCAACAATATCGTCGACGAAACCTTCGAGGTGTAACTTCTGGGCCAAATCAGCGCTCAGTCCTCGTTGCATCATATAGAAAATAGCATCGTCATTCATCTGCCCCACAGTCGCGCCATGCGTACACTTAACATCATCGGCATAGATCTCCAACTGAGGCTCAGCAACGATTCGTGCCCCTTTGGAGAGCTGTATATTGCGGCTATTTTGCTCCGACGAGGTGCGCTGTGCATCTTTGGCCACATAGACCAAACCATGGAATTCGCCCGTAGAGTCACCCGAAGCCACACACTTACCCAACGAACGGCTCATGCAGTCGCTCGACATATGACGAATCACAACATCGGCCACAGAGTGATCCTTCTGGGTTGTGAGCTGCAATACATTCACCTCAGCGTCACCCCCTCGATCATTCAACGAGATATGGAACTTAGAATCAGCGCCACTTAGGTCGTATGAGGTGATATTGCAAGCAGCATCGCGCCCTACATTAACCTTAACACTCGCTTTATATGACGTAGTGAAAACAGCTACTACAGAGAGCTTTGCGCCATCGCACACATCGAACACAATATCTGACTCACCCTCTCGACTATATACGAGCAGCACCTCTGCCGACTCGTCGATCTCGATCTGCGACTCCCCCTCGGGATTGACCATCACCAATGGTTTGAGGTCGTCCACATTCGAAAATGTAAGCTCCTCACCTTGGTTAGCGCGGTCAATTATAGATTTCAAAAAATTATCCATAACACTCACCTCCCCCTACTCTTTGTAGTCGTTGATAAGCCAATCGTAACCCTCCTGCTCCAACTTCAAAGCCAAGCTCTTGTCGCCCGAGTAGATGATACGTCCACGATACAGGACATGGACAAAATCGGGGACGATATAGTCCAAAAGGCGTTGGTAGTGGGTAATCACAACTGTCGCATTATCAGGCGATTTGAGCTTTGTAACTCCCGTAGCGACGATCCTCAGAGCGTCGATATCCAGTCCGCTATCTGTCTCGTCCAAGAACGACAACTTAGGCTCCAACATCGCCATCTGGAAGATCTCGTTCTTCTTCTTCTCTCCGCCCGAGAAACCCTCGTTCACAGCGCGCGAAGTGAGCTTCGAGTCCAACTCCACAATAGAGCTCTTTTGGCGCATAACCTTCAGAAACTCTCCCGACGACAATGGCTCCTCGCCCCTAAACTTACGCTGCTCATTTACGGCAATCTTCATGAAATTGGCCATCGACACTCCCGGGATCTCAACTGGGTATTGGAACCCAAGGAAGAGGCCCAAACGAGCTCTATCTTCGATAGACATAGACAAAAGATCTCGATCCATAAACGACACCTCACCACCTGTAACCGTAAAGCGCTCGTTACCTGCCAACACCGAAGCCAAGGTGCTCTTTCCAGCTCCATTGGGCCCCATTATAGCGTGTACCTCGCCTGCTTTAACCTCTAGGTTTACACCTTTCAAAATCTCTTTTTCGCCAACTTTAGCGCGTAAATCCTTTATACTTAACATATATATTTTACCTTTATAATCCTCTAAAAACAATTACCCTACACTACCCTCCAAGCTGAGTGCCAACAACTTCTGGGCCTCTACAGCGAACTCCATGGGGAGCTTCGAGAGCACCTCTTTGGCATAGCCATTCACAATCAGACCCACAGCATCCTCGGTAGAGATTCCGCGTTGGTTGCAGTAAAACAGCTGCTCCTCAGAGATCTTAGATGTCGTAGCCTCATGCTCCACGATAGACGACTGGTTGTGGTTGTCGATCACGGGGAATGTGTGAGCGCCACACTTGTCGCCTATGAGCAGCGAATCGCACTGCGAGTAGTTACGTGCACCATCGGCCCCCTTAGCGACCTTCACCAATCCTCGATATGCGTTTTGGCTAAAGCCTGCCGAGATTCCCTTCGAGACAATCCTACTGCGCGTGTTGCGACCAATGTGGATCATCTTGGTGCCCGTATCTGCCTGCTGATAGTTATTGGTCATCGCCACCGAGTAGAACTCACCCACAGCGCCATCGCCCAACAGCACACAGCTCGGGTACTTCCACGTGATAGCCGATCCCGTCTCGATCTGGGTCCACGACAGCTTAGCTCCTGCGTGGCATACACCTCTCTTAGTCACGAAGTTATAGATTCCACCTCGACCCTCCTTATCGCCGGGGTACCAGTTCTGGACAGTCGAGTATTTGACATCCGCCCTGTCGTGTGCCACGATCTCTACGACCGCCGCATGCAACTGATTCTCGTCGCGCTGGGGAGCTGTGCAACCCTCCAAGTAGCTCACATATGAACCCTCGTCGGCCACGATCAGAGTCCTCTCGAACTGACCTGTACCCGAAGCGTTGATTCGAAAATATGTCGACAGCTCCATAGGGCACCTCACCCCTTTGGGTATATAACAAAATGACCCATCCGAAAAGACCGCAGCATTGAGAGCTGCATAGTAGTTATCGGTGTAGGGCACAACACTTCCTAAATATTTTTTTATTAGCTCGGGGTGCTCCTTGATCGCCTCGGCGATAGAGCAGAAGATAATACCCTTCTGGGCCAAAGTATCTCTAAAGGTGGTCTTTACCGACACCGAGTCCATAACGGCATCTACGGCAACACCTGCCAAAGCCATCTGCTCCTCGAGCGGAATACCCAACTTATCGAAGGTTCTCTTTAGCTCTGGGTCGACCTCGTCCATAGAGCTCAGCGACTCTTTTTGTTTGGGGGCGGCATAGTAGCTTATGGCCTGAAAATCAATCTCTGGGATCTCCAGATGGGCCCACTGAGGGGTTTTGAGGGTTAAAAAATGACGATACGCCACCAATCTCCTCTCTGTCATCCACTCGGGCTCTCCTTTTTTGGCGGAGATCAAGCGCACGACATCCTCGCTGAGACCACTCTCGATGATCTCTGTCTCTATATCGGTTGTGAAGCCATATTTATACTCCTGACTACCAATATTTTCTATTACATCTTTATCTCTAATCTCTGACATATCTTCGTTTGTAGAATATAACCAATTGCACAAAGGTACAAATTTTAATCCTAATTTTGAAATTTTTTCAAAATTATAATTCCTAATATCGCGCGTTAGATTTTATTCTACAAGCAGCGACACGATTACACACCACATAATTTTGCAAACCCTAATTATTTACATACCTTTGTCACCTATTTTACTTTTATTATATGTCCTCAAAAATCACACTTCAGGTGGAGAATCAGCGTCAGATCAGAGTCGCGGTGTTCATCTATTTCTTCCTCTTTGGACTCTGCTTCGCAAGCTGGGCGAGTCGTATTCCCGAGATCAAAACCACACTCATGTTGGATGATGCAGCGTGGGGAATGATGCTGCTGATGATCCCCATGGGGCAGCTCGTGGGTATGACCTTTTCGGGGTGGTTGATATCGAAGGTCGGGAGCCACCTAGTCTCGCTGATCGCTGTTCTGGGCTACTCCATATCGCTGCTAGCCATTGGACTCGCGCCCACAGTGCCGCTCTTTGTGGCCTCGCTAATCGTATTTGGCTTCTTCGGGAACTTCTGCAATATAGCTATCAACACACAAGCGGTGGTCATAGAGAACCACTACAAAAAACCAATCATGGCTTCGTTCCACGGAGGGTGGAGCTTCGCTGGTCTATGTGGAGCACTATTTGGATTGGGGATGACAATGATGAAGATCCCCACACCTATACACTTCGCGGCAATAGCTATATTGGTGAGCAGCGTGGCGGTTGTGAAGTATAAATATCTGCAAAACGACGCTCTGGGGGCGAACAAAACAGAGGAGAGTGGCGACAAGAGCCCCAAAGCGAAGTTCGAGAATTTCCTCCTCTGGTTGGGTATAATCGGATTTGTGGGGTGGGCTACAGAGGGCACCATGGCCGACTGGAATGGGATCTACCTCCAACAGATCGTGGGCGTGGATGAGAGGTTCACACCCATAGGGCTCACGGCATATATGATAACGATGACCATAGGGCGCTTTGTGATGGATCGCGCTATAGGTCGCTTCGGCAGACGAAATGTGTTGTGTCTGTGTGGTGCTGCTATATTTGTGGGTATGTTTATAGCTGCTCTGGTGCCGACATTCATAATGACAATAATTGGGTTTATGATCGTTGGGTTTGGCGCTTGTGGGGTTATACCTATTATATATAGTGCCGCAGGCGAGAACACCAAGATACATACAGGACGTGCGATAACGATTGTCTCGACGATCAGCTTCGCTGGATTTCTGTTTGGCCCCCCGATGATCGGATATGTGTCGGATCTCACCAACCTCAAATATGCCTTTGGATTGGTCGGCATATTGGGACTCGGGGCGTGGATAATGGCTACCCAACTTCAAGTGCTACGCTCCAAGAGAGAACAATAAGTTGCATGAGAGTGAAATTATATATATATTTGTAAATAAACTTTTTTCGTTTTTGATATGTACAAGATTATAGCGACCACCCTACTGCTTGTGGCTTGTTTGGACCTTCGGGCTCAATCCCTAATGGATCTACTCAAAGCTATGACCTCGAGCTCCTCGACAGAGGAGACCACAGTCTCGACCGCCCCTCTCACCTCGACATCGTTGGTGGGCAAATGGAACTACCAAGAGCTTGCCGTGGGGCTCTCCGACGACAGCAGCCTAAAGGGGTTTGCTGGGGATGCTGTGTTGAGTCAGGTGTCGGGGATGATAAGTAGCGTGGCCACAAATGCAGGGATCACATCGGGGATCTTCACCGCTAAATTCAACAGCAACAGGACAATAGACTTCGTGGTCAATGGCGAGGGGGGACGTAAGGCCAATGGTAGCTACTACATCAACACCCAACAAAGCACCATACTTATATCTATAGGCGAGATCTCCGACATAGAGATCGGGGCCCTAAGTGCCGATGTGACCCTCTACGACGATGGAAGTGTGACCCTGCTATTTGATGCCGACACACTCGTAGCTATAGCCGACAAGATCGAATCCATAACCGAAAATAGCCAATACAAAACAGTTCGAGCACTGGTGACTAAATTCGATGGACTGCTACTTGGATTCAAATTAATGATTAATGATCAATGATGAATGATGAATGGTGAATGATCAATGATGAATGATGAATGGTGAATGATCAATGATGAATGATCAATGGTGAATGATCAATGATGAATGATCAATGATGAATGATCAATGATGAATGATGAATGGTGAATGATTAATCATTAATCATTATTTCGTCATTGCGGCCTCCGAGCCGCAATCTCTACCTCGGTCGTGTAATATTGCGCTAGGGGTTGCGGATCGGGGTCCGCAATGACGATATTAAGTAAAACGCATCGGCAGGAATCAACCATTAATGATCAATGATCAATGATGAATGATCAATGATGAATGATCAATGATGAATGATCAATGATGAATGATCAATGATGAATGGTGAATGATTAATCATTAATCATTAATGATGAATGTCATTAAAATATACAATTTTGGAAATAAGACTAAATAAATTCATATGCGACTCGAGCTATTGTTCTCGTAGAGAGGCAGATAGGTTTATCGAGGGAGGCAAGGTGACCATCAATAAACGAGTGGCTACGCTGGGCGATAAGGTGACAGGTAAAGATGTGGTCAAGGTTAATGGCAACCTCATAGAGAGGGTGGAGGATGATTATGTATATATAGCACTCAATAAGCCTGTTGGGGTGACGAGCACAACCGACACCTCCGACAAGAGCAATGTCGTCGATTTCATTAACTACCCCACGCGCATCTTCCATATCGGTCGTCTCGACAAGGACTCCGAGGGGTTGCTGCTGCTCACCAACAATGGCGATATAGTCAACAAGATCCTCCGCGCAGGCAACAACCACGAGAAGGAGTATGAGGTGTGGGTCGATCGGGCTATAGATCCGCTGTTTGCCAAACGTATGAGCTCGGGCATCAAGATCTTGGGCACGGTGACTAAACCCTGCAAGGTCGAGGTCGAGGGGGCAAATATGTTTCGCATAACTCTCACCCAAGGGCTGAACCGCCAGATCAGACGTATGTGTGAATCGTTGGGTTACACTGTGCAGCGTCTCAAACGCGTGAGGATCATGAACATCAAGCTCGCACCGCTCTCTACGGGTCAGTGGCGCGAATTGGAGAGCCACGAGATGGAGCGTCTCTTTGGGAGTCTCAAGAGCTCCGATGGCGAGGAGTCTGCATCGAAGGGGGCGGGGGCACCCAAAAAGAGTGCACCCAAGGGCAGTAAGCCATCGCACAACCCCAGCGGCCGTGGCACGAAACCAACAAGGCCAACAAAGCCAACTCGTTCGTCTAGTTCACGCTCAACCTCTTCACGCTCCAAAAGAACAAAATAACTCCTAACTCCTAACTCCTAACTCCTAACTCCTAACTCCTAACTCCTAACTCTTAACTCCTAACTCTTAACTCTTAACTCCTAACTCCTAACTCTTAACTCTTAACTAAAAAAAATGAAAACATCAGATTGGAGCTCTATAGTCACCACCACGACACTACTTATCGGCGAGAACTCGACCCTTCAGTGGAAGGACGAGGTGATCGAACACGCTATGTTTCTGGATTACTACTTTCGACACGCCCCCTACGACCTAGGCGAGCGTAGCCGATATAGCGAGGCCAAAACAATATTCGAGACCCTCACCTATATGACCAATGGCGTGTGTCGTCCCGAGCAGGTGCATGGGACGCTGCTCTCGAACTCCACACTCCCACGACCTCCCAAGGGCAAACATATATTGATCCCCGAGGGCGAGGCCAAGGAGGGTATCGTGCACATAAAGAGCATTTTGGAGAGGTTCCCCACGATCAAGTATATATTTGTTGTGGGGCTTCAAGCCAACTACTATCTACAGAAATTTGGCCTCTACACGAGTGGCGACAACAGCGAGGCGTTCATCAGAGGGGCCGAACCGAGGCGTGTGGGGTCGGAGTCGTACAACCCTTTCTATCAGCCTGTTAACGCCAAACCATTCAGGGAGATATGCTTTAGGCGCTACCCTGCCCTCCCCTATCCCAACATCGAGGTGATACCTATATTGCCCGTCAAAAGCTACCCTCTGGGGGGCTCCGACCTCAATAACTTCGGCGAGAGTTTCGAGCAACTACGCAAGAGCTATTTTTAGTTAAGAGTTAGGAGTTAGGAGTTATGAAACCTTTAAAAAAAATACCATGAAAAACATTTACACTACCCTTCTGCTGCTGCTCGGCCTTGTGGGGTGCTCGCAGAGGGAGCAGAGGATTATCGTTGAGAACACCTCGACCATAGATCGCATTGGCGAGGTTGTAGAGCTCCAGATCGAGGAGCCCGACGCGTATGTCGTGGTCGGACCCGATGGCAAGCCCATAGAGACGCAGACCACCTACGACCACAAGATCATCTTCCAAGCATCTGTAGCGGCCCTATCGACCGAGGTCTACACCCTCCGCCGTGGCGAGAGACCCACCATAGATACAGTCGTCACAGGCAAGGTATACCCCAACCGCAAGAACGACTTTGCGTGGGAGAGCGACAAGATAGGCTACCGCGTGTACTCCAAGACAGCAGGTGAGAGCGGCGAGAGGCTGCTGGGCTACGATGTCTTTACCAAACGTGGCCGCCGACCTGTGCTCGAGCAGCTCTACACAATCGAGAATGACCCCCACGATCGCGCTCTGGTGTTGGAGCTTAAGGAGACAAACCCTATAGCCTCAAAGACCCTCTCGGACGCTATTTCGTACCACATAGACCATGGGCAAGGGATGGACTACTACCCCGTGGGTCCCACTCTGGGGTGCGGCACAGCGGCCCTCATGAGCGACGAGGGCGAGATTATATACCCCGAGTATTATGACAAAGTAGAGGTGTTGGACCAAGGGGGGCTACGCATAACCTTTAGGCTGACATTCGACCCCGTGGAGATCGGAGGCGAGCAGGTGACCGAGATACGCACGATAACACTCAATGCAGGCTCGCACTTCAACCTCGTGGAGGTAGAGTACCAAGGGCTCACCCAGCAGCGCGATGTGGTGGCTGGAATTGTGATCCACGACAGCGGCGAGGCCAAAGCCATAGGCGATGGATATATGGCCTACGCGGAGCCTACACATCTGTTTGGGTGGCAGACATACTGCGCCGTGGTGTTCGACCAAGAGAGGATGACGGCCGCTGTGGAGTACTTTGCACAGCCCAAAGGGACCGCACAAGGACATATAATCGCCAAGGGACACTACGAGCCCAACACACAACTGAGCTACTTCATGGGGGCTGGATGGAACCGCTGGGAGTTCACCTCCGCCGAGGAGTGGTTCGAGTTCGTAGCCCAACAAGAGAGGGTGCTCAAACAACCGCTCTGCGTGAGTTATGAGTTATGAGTTATGAGTTATGAGTTAGGAGTTGTTAGCTTTTAGTTGTTAGCTATAAATTATGTAAACACGTGGCATTTTTGGCATTTTCTCCTCCCCCGAAAGTGCCTAACTCCTAACTCCTAACTCCTAACTCCTAACTCCTAACTCACTCATAGTTCATTTGAGTTTAGGTATTGGTTCGGGGTCATTTTGTGGATGCGCTTGAAGTGCCTATAGGCCGAACTGGAGGATTGGAACCCAACATCGTAAAAGACATTGGTGATGTTAGTTACTCGGTTGTTCTTCACAAATTCGCAAAAGGCTCCAATGCGATAGTTGGCTATATAGTCATTAAAACCCTCGTAACCATGGCTTTGGATCAGGGTGGTGAGCGTCGTGCGATTGGTGCCGACCATGCGTGCCAACTGCTCCAACTTAATGGCTGGGTCCAACCACGGCCTCTTGCTCACCATATGCAGATCGTAACAATCGCTACAGATATGTGACTTATGGTAAAATATATCTGCTCCATCTACGCTCCATAATTATTTATTATACAAAAACCTAATAAAAAAAGTATCAATTCATACAATTATTAATTCCAAGAACAAAAATAATATATTAATTCTATATTTAAAACCTTAATCTATTTTATTAACGAAAAATAATGACAAATAGATATAAAATAATGATAAATGGTTAATGATGAATGATAAATGACGGAAAGGAGTTATGAGTTGTGAGTTGTGAGTGATGAGTTATGAGTTAGGAGTTAAGAGTGAATGGAAGAAAACCTTCGCATGTGGCTACCTCGCTTTGGGGGGATGGGGTGTTGTGCGCGCGGAGACCCCCAGAGGGGGTAATATAAAAATAGTGGATACTGCCCTCGAAAGCAAGCTTTCGGTTCAGTATCCACTATTTTTATATTATACGTTCACCAGAGGTGAACTTCCGCGCACGCAACAGCGCAACACACAAAGCGCTATGAAACACAAATCACAGCTTGCTGTGCGCCCGCCGGCGTGAGGCAGTCCTCGGAGCTAAACCTCGGAGCTAAACCTCAGCAGTAGACCTAGAATGGTAGGTCATCGACCTCGCTATCTGCTGATGACGAGAAGCTAGGTTGTGATGATGGCATAGATGGCATTGAAGCTGCATAAGATTGAGCCTCAGCCACAGGAGCTGCTGCTGGAGCCTCTACTTGTTTGGGTTGCACACGCCATGCAGTGACGTTGGTGTAGTAGCGACCGTTATACTCGCGCGACTCGATGTTGAACGACACGGTGTATATGCCACCCACTTTGAGAGAAGCTACATCGTTTGGCTTGTTAAAGAATGTAACTGCTACTTTGCGTGTGTAAGAGCCATCTTGCATCTCGAACACGACCTCTTGGCGTTGCCAATCACCGCGAGCAGATGTACCGCTTGCAGGAGGGAGGATTTGAAAAACTGTACCTTCGAATTCCATGATTTTACGATTTTATGATTTTTATATTTATTGTTTCTTCTGCAAAGATAAAAAAAGGCTTGGAAAAACTCCAAGCCTTGTCTCGAAAAAGTGGCAATTATTGTGCACTTTTCTTATCGTAGCGTTTTGCGTAACGGTTCATAAACTTATCGACGCGACCAGCTGTATCTACCAACTTCATCTTACCAGTGTAGAAAGGGTGAGATGTGTTTGAGATTTCCATCTTGTACACGGGATAGGTTTCGCCGTTCACCTCTATAGTCTCTTTTGTCGAAACGGCGGACCTACACAAAAACACGTGGTCATTGGACATATCCTTAAATGCCACCAAACGATAATTCTCCGGATGAATTCCTTGTTTCATGTTCGTTGTTTTTGATTTTAATTAATGCTTTAAGCTCGGCAAAGGTACAAATTTAATTTGGTCAAACAATAGAATTTCCAAAATAATATACAAAAATCTTCGAGATTTGGTAAAATTGTGGGTTTAGTGCAAATATTTGTAGAAAAAATTTTGTGGTTTAAACCAAAATATATACTTTTGGGGTATGAATGTAACTCTAGCACATACACATCATCATCATCACCGCAATACGCAGGGGTAGGTTCAGTATGTATGTATATTAGAAAGAACATAACAACGGCTAACTCACCCTATTGCAGGGTGAGTTTTTGTCTATTTATACGTTAGGATATTAAATTAAACAATATAAAATAAAAACATTATGCTTAGAATAGCAATTCAGGCGAAGGGTCGTCTAAACGAACAGTGTGTAGCTATGCTCAAAGAGGCTGGAATCGGCGTTGTCGAGAGCAAACGTAAATTGATCTCAAAGGCCGAAGGGTTTCCTTTGGAGGTGCTTTACTTGCGCGATGACGATATCCCACAAGCTGTAGCTATGGGTGTTGCCGACATCGGTATCGTGGGTCAAAACGAGGTTGCGGAGAAGGATTTCGACGTTAAGGAGGTTCTACCTCTTGGATTTGGAGGTTGCCGTATCTCGTTGGCTATCTCGAAGGAGATCAACTACTCGGGGCTCGATTTCTTTGAGGGTAAAAGAGTCGCTACGTCGTACCCTGTGATCCTCAAAAAGTTCTTCGCCGAGAAGGGTATCAATGCCGAGATCCACGAGATCGCAGGTTCGGTGGAGGTTGCTCCAGCTGTGGGTATGGCAGATGCAATCTTCGATATTGTCTCGTCGGGTGGCACTTTGGTGTCGAACGGTTTGGTCGAGGTCGAGAAGATCTTCTTCTCGGAGGCGGTGTTGATCGCGGGGCAGAACTTGAGCGCCGAGAAGCAAGCTATTTTGGATCAGTTGGTGTTCCGTTTCAACACGATCTTGGATAGCAAAAATATGAAATATGTCTTGATGAACCTACCTGCGGACAAGGTCGAGGAGGCGACTAAGTTGTTGCCGGGAATGCGTAGCCCAACGATCCTTCCTCTTGCGCAAGAGGGGTGGTGTTCGATCCACACGGTTATCAGCGAATCATATTTGTGGGACTCTGTGGAGCAGCTCAAGGCGATTGGTGCCGAGGGAATCTTGGTGTTGTCGTTGGAGAATATGATCCGATAAGTGAGGGGCGAAGGTATGCAACGTTTAGCAATATTTAGTAACCCTCCGCGCAGTGAGTGGCAAACCCTCATCGAGCGCAATATACCCCAAGACGACCAGATCGCGGAGCGTGTGGCTCAGATCATCGACGAGGTGAAGTGTGGCGGAGATGCTGCCCTTCGCTCTATCGTTGAGCGTATCGAGGGTAGTGTGCCCGAGAGCTTTGAGGTTAGTGCGGAGGATCGCGCAGCGGCGGCCGCGGAGCTCTCCGACGAATTAAAAGCGGCTTTGGCCCAAGCTAAATCCAATATCGAGCAGTTTCACGCGGCTCAGATGTATAAGGGTATAGAGTTGGAGGTGATGCCCGGTGTGAGGTGTTCACAGAGGTCGGTACCTATCGGTCGTGTGGGTCTCTATGTGCCGGGAGGTACAGCGCCACTCTTCTCGACGGTGTTGATGTTGGCTATCCCAGCCAAGATCGCAGGGTGTCGCGAGATTGTCCTCTGCTCGCCAGCTAAGGATGGTAAGATCGCCCCCGAGGTGCTCTATGCAGCCGATCTGTGTGGCGTGACCAGAGTCTATGGTTTGGGCGGAGCTCAGGCTGTGGCGGCTATGGCCTATGGCACAGAGAGTGTGACGAGGGTAGACAAGATCTTTGGCCCGGGAAATAGATATGTGACCAAGGCCAAACAGATCGTGAGCATGGGTCGCGTTGCGATTGATATGCCAGCAGGTCCTTCGGAGGTGTTGGTTTTGGCGGATGGCACCGCTTCGGCAGAGTTTGTCGCGTCGGATCTATTGTCGCAGGCGGAGCATGGAGCCGATAGCCAAGCTATATTGGTCTGCGCTTCGGAGTCGTTTGCACGCGATGTAGACAAGGCGATCGAGGCGCAGCTAGCTAACCTTAGCCGCAAGGAGGTGACCGCTAAATCTATCGAGAGTTCGAGAGCGGTGGTTTTCGATAGCGTGGAGGCTATGATCGAGTTTGCGGAGGAGTATGCCCCCGAGCACTTAATTATCTCAATGGAAGATGCATGGGTTGTGGCAAACAAGATCACATCGGCAGGAAGTATCTTTGTGGGTCCCTACTCCAACGAGAGTGCTGGGGACTACGCTTCGGGTACCAACCACACACTCCCTACGGGAGGATGGGCAAGGTCCTATAGTGGTGTTAGCCTCGACAGCTTTATGCGCAAGCAGACCTACCAAGAGCTCTCGGCCGAGGGAATCAAATCTTTGGCTCCGACGGTTATTGCTATGGCCGAAGCTGAGGGGTTGGATGCACACGCCAATGCTATGAAGCTAAGGTACGATTCGGTAAAGTAAGGAGTAAAATTATGAAAAAAGATATATCGCGCCTTGTGCGCCCCAATATATTGGCTTTGGAGCCCTACTCAACAGCTCGTGACGAGTATGAGGGTGGTGAGATAGATGTGTGGTTGGATGCCAACGAGAACCCATTCGACAATGGGGTGAATCGTTATCCCGACCCACACCAACTATCTCTTAAGGCTCAGCTCTCGCAGATCAAGGGTGTGGGGGCCAAGAATATATTTATAGGCAATGGAAGCGACGAGGCTATTGATTTGGCTTTTAGGGTCTTTGCGCGCCCCGGGGTCGACAATGCGGTGAGTATAGCACCTACCTATGGTATGTATAAGGTGGCAGCGGCAACCAACGACATCGAGGTAAGGGAGGTGCAGCTGGGTGAGAATTTCGAACTTCCTGTCGAGGCGCTTTTGGCTGCGGCGGACCAGAACACCAAGCTGATGTGGATATGTTCGCCCAACAACCCTACGGGAAACCTCTTTGCGGAGGAGCAGGTGGTAGAGATCATCGAGAGGTTCGATGGAATCGTGGTTGTAGACGAGGCCTATATCGACTTTGCCCAAAGCGAGGGTTTCTTGCCAAAGTTGGCCCAGTTCGACAACCTTATAGTGTTGCAGACACTCTCTAAAGCGTGGGGAATGGCAGGACTTAGGTTCGGTTTGGCATTTGCTTCGGAGCAGATCATCGCGCTGATGAATATGGTCAAATACCCCTACAACATCAATGTCTTGACCCAAGCTAAGGTGGCCGAGATGCTCGCGAAGGGGATAGATGGTCAGGTCGAGGAGATTATCTCGCAACGCGAGAGGGTCATCGAGGAGCTTTCAAAGATCGAGTTGGTGGAGAGGATCTTCGCGACCCAAGCTAACTTTGTATTGATCCGCACATCGGCGGCCAACGACCTATACGACAAGTTGGTCGAGGGGGGTGTGATCGTGCGTAACCGCTCCAAAGTGAAGGGTTGCGAAAATACACTCCGCATAACTATAGGTACGGCCGCAGAGAATGACCGTATGCTAAAAATAATTAAGGAATATAAGTAACACAAAAATAATGAAAACAGCACTCTTTATCGACCGCGATGGTACAATCATCGTCGAGCCACCCATAGATTATCAAGTTGATTCACTCGAAAAGTTGGCATTTCGCGCGGGGGCAATCTCGGCACTTAAGAGCCTCGGGGCAATGGATTTCGAGATGGTGATGGCCACCAACCAAGATGGCTTGGGCACGGAGTCATTCCCCGAAGAGACCTTCCACCCTGCCCACAACAAGATGTTGGAGATCATGTCGAGCGAGGGAATCGTGTTCGACGACCAACTCATAGATCGTACCTTTGAGCACGAAAATGCCCCTACGCGTAAACCTCGCACGGGGATGTTTGGTAAATATATGTCGGGAGAGTACGATTTAGCCAATAGCTACGTCATAGGCGATCGCGTCACAGATATTATCTTGGCCCAGAACCTAGGTGCTAAGGGTATCCTGTTGGCCGAGGAGGAGGCTGGATGGGCTATGGTCCGCGAGGCTGGATGTGCCGATGCGTGTGTTTTGGTGAGCGAGGATTGGTCCGATGTAACTGAATATATACGTCGCGGTGAGCGTCGTGCAGAGATCGTTCGCGCCACCAAGGAGACACAGATCCGCGTGGTTTTGGATCTCGATAAATCGGCTGGCATGGAGTCTGAAATCTCTACAGGGCTCAAGTTCTTTGACCATATGTTGGACCAAATTGCCCACCACGGAGGTGTGAGTTTGGTGGTCGATGCCAAGGGGGATCTGGAGGTCGACGAGCACCACACAATCGAGGATGTGGCGATCACCCTAGGTGAGGCTATCGACAAGGCTTTGGGTAGTAAGGTGGGTATTGCGCGCTACGGTTTCGCTCTGCCGATGGATGAGTGTCGCGCTTTGGTGCTCATTGATTTTGGCGGACGTATAGATTTTGAGTGGGATGTGAAGTTTGGCCGCGAATATGTGGGCGATGTCCCCACGGAGATGTTCCGCCACTTCTTCTTGTCGCTGTGTAGCGCCGCGAGGTGCAACCTCCAAATATCGGCTGTGGGCGAGAATGAGCACCACAAAATCGAGGGGATCTTCAAAGCCTTTGCTCGTGCTCTCAAAATGGCGGTGCGTCGCGAGAAGTTTAATAATGATATACCAAGTTCTAAAGGAATACTATAATGATAGCGGTTACGGATTACGATACGGGCAATTTGCGCTCGGTGATGAATGCACTTCAACGCACAGGTGCTGAGTTTGTTGTCACCTCCGATGAGGCGATTTTGCGTGCGGCCGACAAGGTGCTTTTGCCCGGTGTGGGTGAGGCTTCGAGTGCGATGGAGAAGCTCCGCGAGAGGGGGTTAGACAAAGTCCTCCCAACACTCACACAACCTGTTTTGGGTATCTGCATAGGCCTTCAGCTCATGTGCCAACATAGCGAGGAGGGGGACGCAGAGTGTCTGGGGATTTTTCCTACTAATGTGGTCAAACTCCCAGCTACACTTGCTAGTGGCGAGCTCCTAAAGGTGCCACATGTGGGGTGGGATACGATCGAGAACCTCAAGACTCCGCTCTTTGAGGGGATCAAGGAGTCGTCACACCTATATTATGTACACTCGTTTGCGGCACAGTTGTGTGACGCGACGATCGCTTCGACGACTTATGGCGTGGAGTTTAGCGCATCGCTCAACTGCGCGAACTTTTATGGCACACAGTTCCATCCCGAGAAGAGTGGTTCGGTGGGGGAGGCTATACTCAATAACTTCCTAAAACTATAAGTTCGTTCGTCTAATAAGGCGATTTTCGGCACTTCCCTCGTCTCCCAAATCCTCACGTACTAATGTACGCTGCGGTTTGAGAGCCATCACGAAGCCCCAAAACTCATCCTTATTAGCCAAACTCAGAGTAAGGCGATTTTCGGCACTTCCCTATATAAACGTCATTGCGGCCTCCGAGCCGCAATCCCTAACGATACATTACATTGAGAGATTGCGGATCGGAGTCCGCAATGACGACAGATAAAAGTAAACGCAAATAATAAAATAAATAATGATAGAGATAATTCCAGCTACAGACATAATAGGTGGGGAGTGCGTCCGCCTCTCGCAGGGGGACTACAACCGCCAAACGACATACTATCGCGATCCTTTGGATGCTGCCAAGCAGTTCGAAGATGCAGGTATCAAGCGCCTCCATATGGTTGACTTGGATGGGGCAAAAGCCTCGGAACCGATGAACCTTCGCGTCTTGGAGAGGGTGGCGACCCACACATCGCTCGTGCTTCAATATGGCGGTGGAATCAAGAGCACGCAAGCGCTCACAGATGTATTCAACGCAGGTGCTTCGCGCGCTATCGTGGGCAGTTTGGCTGTTCGTCAGCCCGAGATGTTCGCCTCGTGGTTGGATCAGTTCGGTGGCGAGAAGATGGTCTTGGGTGCCGACCTCAAAGGCGACAAAGTGGCTATACAGGGTTGGTTGGAGGAGTCAGAGATGACCGCGGCCGACCTATTCAACCGCTTCATGCCCCACGGACTAAAGCACATCATCACAACCGACATATCGCGCGATGGAATGATGTGTGGCGCAGCTAAGGATCTATACGTAGAGCTTATGTCGCAGTTCCCCACGCTCAATATCATCGCCTCGGGAGGTATCAGCAAAATGGCCGATATCGAGGAGCTGGACCGTGCAAATGTCAAAAGTGTAATCGTTGGTAAGGCTCTCTACGAGGGCGGAATCACACTAAAAGAGTTGAGTCAATGCTTGCAAAGAGAATAATCCCATGCCTCGATATCAAAGAGGGGCAGACAGTAAAAGGTATCAATTTCCTCGAGCTCCAGCAGGTGGGCGACCCCGTGGAGTTGGGGGCTAAGTATGCAGCCGAAGGGGCCGACGAATTGGTCTACCTCGACATTAGCGCTACATTCGAGGGGCGCAACACCTTCACCGACCTTGTGACACGCATAGCCGAGAGGATCAATATTCCATTTACCGTTGGTGGCGGAATAAGCTCACTTTCGGATGCCGAGAGGTTGTTGGGCGCAGGTGCCGACAAGATCACGGTCAACAGCGCGGCGGTGGCTAACCCCGGCCTGATAGATCAAATAGCGTCGAAGTATGGCTCGCAATTTATCGTCGTAGCCATTGATGCCAAAACGATCGAGGGTGAGTGGAGAGTGACAACCCATGGAGGTAAGAAATTTTCGGACCGCGAGCTATTCACATGGGCCGAGGAGGCCTACAACCGCGGAGCTGGAGAGATCCTCTTCACATCCATGGACCACGATGGCACCAAGAGCGGATACCCCTGCGACTCATTCGCACGCCTCGCGGAGCTACCCATCCCGATCATAGCGTCGGGTGGAGCAGGCACGTCGCAACATATAGCCGATGTACTCACCACAGGTCGCGCCGATGCAGCCCTCGCGGCAAGTATTTTTCACTACAACGAAATTCCAATCCCCGTGCTCAAAGAGTACCTGAGGGGACAAAATATTTGTGTAAGATAAACCAATTGATATGAAAACCAATGTAAATTCTTTTGAGGATTTGTCGCTCGAAAAACAACCCGATGGACTTATCCCAGTCATAATCCAAGATGACCGCACCCTAGAGGTGTTGATGTTGGGTTACATGAACAAAGAGGCGTTCGAAAAGAGCCTCGCTGAGGGACGCGTGACCTTCTATAGCCGTACGCGCCAAACATTGTGGACCAAAGGCGAGACTAGCGGTCACTTCCTCAATATCGTCGAGATGCGCGACGACTGCGACCACGATACCCTACTTATCCGCGTGATCCCAATCGGACCCACTTGCCACACAGGAGCGCGTAGCTGCTTCCGCCAAGATGGCGACACGTCAGAGGGGTTCATCCGCCTACTAGGTGCATTCATCAAAACACGTCACGAGGAGATGCCCGAGGGTTCATACACAACCAAACTCTTCAACAAGGGGGTAAGCAAGATCTCACAAAAAGTGGGCGAAGAGGCGGTAGAGACCGTGATCGAAGCCGTTGGTGGAAACTACGACGATATGATCTACGAAGCGTCAGATCTTATCTACCACCTCCTAGTGCTTTTGGAGTCAACAGGTAAATCAATCGCCGACCTCGAAGATGAGTTGGTGAAGAGACATTCTTAATAGTTTTTGTCGGCCTTGGTCAGAGCCCGCTGTTAGGGCAGTCTAGCCTCTAACAGCGGCCTCTGACCAAAAGCCTCTGACTTCGGAGGCGTGAGGCAGCCCAGCCTCATTCGCAAACGAAAAACTAGAGTGTGTTTTTGATTATATTATCGACGATATTTGAGTAATACTCTTTGACTCTCGCGTCGCCAACCGATGCTGGGGATCCTGCCTCGGCCCCCTCCATAATAGATTGAATAATAGGAATTTCGCCCAAGAAAGGAACACCTGCTTGAGTGGCATACTCTTTGGCTCCACCGCGTCCGAAGAGGTAGTATTTATTTTGGGGAAGCTCTTCGGGGGTGAACCACGCCATATTCTCTACCACGCCTGCGACCTTGACATTAACGTTTTCGTTGCGGAACATCTCCACGCCGCGCACAACATCGGCAAGGGCGATTCCTTGGGGTGTTGAGACGATCACTGCGGATTTGAATTTCAGCTCCGAGAGGATCGTGAGGTGGATGTCTCCAGTGCCGGGGGGGAGGTCGACGAGTAGGAAATCCAGAGCGCCCCATTTGGTTTGGTGGATAAGTTGTTTGAGGGCATTCGATGCCATTGTACCGCGCCACATCAGAGCGTCGGTGGGTTTGATAAAGAACCCTATAGACATCAGCTTTATATCCTCCACTTGGGCCGGGATAATGCAATCCACGCCATCGACCTGTTCGCCATCGGGGAGGTACCCCTCAACGCCAAACATGCGCGGTTGTGAAGGGCCATAGATGTCGGCATCGAGGATACCCACGCGAAATCCCATATCGCGCAGTGTAGCGGCTATATTGGCTGTCACCGTAGATTTACCCACGCCACCTTTTCCCGACGCTACACCAATAATGTTGGCTATGGCCGTGGTGGTAGATTTCTTTTCGGGCTCGACGAGTTTTTGTGGAGCTGCCTCTTTGACCAACACGAGTTTAGTCCCCTCGAAATCGGGGAAATGTTCGTTGAGAAGAGCCTCTATGCGCCCTTTGATTTTGATGGCAAATGGGTCACGTACGCGCCCAAAGCGGAGTGTGACGACAATTTTTTGAGAGGTAGCAACGACCCCTTCGACAAATCCACCAGCGATAATATCGACCCCTGTTTCGGGGTGAATGATCTCGCTAAGGAGTGTTTTTATCTTTTGTTCCATGCTTTTACAAAATTTTTGTGTAGTGCAAAGGTAGTAATTTTGTGAAAAAAACTCCCACTAAAAGTGTTGTATTTGTATGTGGATTCACAAAAAAATGTTATATTTGCATCGTTAAATCACATTACCTCTAAAAGCGATGAAAATATTGTCCCAAAACATCTGGTCCAAAAGGCTATTTTGTTGTTGGAGAGAGTGTGGGGATATGTAAGCCGTTATAACGACATAATTGTGTTATAGCGGTTTTTTGTTTTTTTTAATTTGCAACAAGTAAAGCATGAAAGTAGGAATTATTATGGGCTCTACGAGTGACTACGACGTGATGTCGGCGGCGGTGGAGTGTCTAGAGTCTTTTGGTGTATCATTCGAAAAGAGGGTGGTGAGTGCACATCGCACCCCCGATCTATTGGTGGAGTATGCTAAGAGTGCCAAAGGACGTGGTATAGAGGTTATTATCGCAGGAGCAGGAGGGGCGGCTCATCTCCCCGGAATGGTTGCTAGTATGACTCCACTCCCAGTCATAGGTGTGCCTGTTAAGTCGCGCGCACTCAATGGTCTCGATTCGCTGCTTTCGATTGTGCAGATGCCTGCGGGTGTGCCCGTGGCTACTACGGCGATCAATGGTGCGAAAAATGCAGCGTTGATTGCGGTATCAATATTGTCGCTTGGCGACGAGGAGTTGGCTGCTAAGTATGACGCGTTCCGTGCCAAGCAGACAGCCGATGTTTTAAAAGCTGAGATTTAGTTTTAGGACCAATGTCAATAAAAATAGGAATAATAGGTGGAGGTCAGTTGGGTCTCATGATCGCTGAGCAGGCCAAAGGGTTGGGTGCATATACCATCGCGTTAGACCCTGCGGCAGATGCGCCAGCCTTTGCGGTGTGCGACGACCATATCGTGGCGGCATATACCGACGAGGAGGCTTTGGTGAGGTTGTGTGAGGCGTGCGATGTTGTGACCTATGAGTTCGAGAATATCCCAGCTCAGGTGTTGATCCCTCTGTGCGAGAAGTACAACATCAAGCAGGGGTATCGCCCACTGTTGGATTCGCAAGATCGCCTTAGGGAGAAGAATAACGCTCGAGAGCATGGTCTTCAAACTCCCCCCTATGAGGTGGTCGAGGGGGCAGCATCATTGAGGTTGGCCATCGAGAAGATTGGACTTCCTGCGGTGCTCAAAACTCGCACGATGGGTTACGATGGCCATGGCCAAGCGGTGATTAGGTGCGAGGCAGATATCGCCAAGGCGGAGGCTATAACCACGGTGCCCTGTATTTTGGAGGGTTTCGTGGATTTCGACTTCGAGGTGAGCGTTGTGGCGGTGAGGAGTGCAGCAAAGACGGTGGTTTTCCCTGTTGGGCGCAATATCCACCGCGATGGGATCTTGGACCTATGCGTTGTGCCAGCCGCGATGTCGGAGGCTCTGCGCGAGAAGATCGAGGGAGAGTGTGCGAGGTTTATGGGAGAGTGTGGCTATGAGGGGATCTTGGCCATTGAGTTCTTTGTCAAGGGCGACGAGATCATCTTCAATGAGATGGCTCCACGTCCGCATAACAGTGGCCACTACACCATCGAGGGGACCACAACAAATCAATTCAGGGAGCTGTGTAGATTCTTGATGGATCTGCCTCTCGAAGATGCTAAACTAGCGGCACCAAGCGTTATAATGAAAAATATATTGGGTGAGGATATGGATCGAGCCGAGGCGATAGCCAAGGAGGGTCACGAGGGGGTTTATGTTCATCTTTATGGAAAAACTCTATGTAAGCCCAAACGCAAGATGGCCCATATAACCTTTGTGGGGTTGACACTGGAGGAGTATGACGCTGAGTGGAGAGATAAGTTTAAAAAATAGAATAAGAATAAAACAACTATATAAAAAATGAGTAATTATCGCATATTTGTAGAGAAGAAGGAGCAGTTCCGCGTCGAGGCCGAGAGTCTGCGCAAGGAGCTAAATACCAATCTCAATCTATCACTTCCGACACTTCGTCTGTTGTGTGTGTATGATCTTTTTGGCTTCTCTTCGGATCTTTTGTCTAAGAGCCGCTACGGTGTCTTTGGAGAGATCGTAACCGACACGGTAGAGGATAGTGTCGATTTGGAGGGTTCCAAATATATCGCTATCGAGTATCACCCCGGTCAGTTCGACCAACGTGCGGCATCGGCTTTGGATTGTGTGAAGCTATTGGAGCCTGCGGCAGAGGTGAAGATCAAATCGTCGAGACTAATAATTTTGGATGGCGAGACTTCGGATGATGTTGTCGAGAAGATCCAAAAATATACGATCAACGCTGTGGAGTCGCGCGTGAAGGATCTAAGCCAACTCACAGAGGCGGAGGATGCAGAGATCAAGCCTGTTCAGATATTGGAGGGTTTCACCTCTATGAGTGACGAGGAGTTGACACCCTATTGCAAAGCCAATGGCCTTGCGATGAATGGCGACGACTTGAAGGTTGTGCGTGAGTATTTCGTGGCGGAGGGTCGCGAGCCCTACGAGACGGAGCTTAGAATCTTGGATACATATTGGAGCGACCACTGTCGCCACACTACCTTCACTTCGGAGTTGGAGAATATCGAGGTTGAGGAGTCTTTTATCAAGGCAGACATCGACTCTACATTGGATTGCTACCTCACTATTCGCGGTGTTTTGGGCCGCGAGCAGAAGTCACTTTGCTTGATGGATTTGGCAACTATCGGTGCTAAATATCTCCGCAAGAAGGGTCTTTTGGACGATATGGAGGTGAGCGAGGAGAATAACGCTTGTTCGATCTTTGTCGATATTGACGTAGATGGACAGAGCGAGAAGTGGTTGTTGCAGTTCAAGAATGAGACACATAACCACCCCACAGAGATCGAGCCTTTTGGAGGTGCTTCGACATGTTTGGGAGGAGCTATCCGCGACCCACAGTCGGGTAGAAGCTACGTATATCAAGCTATGCGCGTCACGGGAGCAGGAGATATCTACTTGCCGATTTCGGAGACTATGGAGGGTAAACTTCCACAACGTATCATCTCGCGCAAGGCGGCTGATGGTTACTCAAGCTACGGAAACCAAATCGGTTTGGCAACGACTCATGTTCGCGAGATCTATCACAGCGACTATGTTGCCAAGAGATTGGAGGTGGGAGCTGTTGTAGGAGCGGTTAAGGCTGACGCTGTTAGGCGTGAGAGCCCTGCGGCAGGAGATATTGTTTTGATGTTTGGTGGACGCACAGGTCGCGATGGCGTGGGTGGTGCTACAGGTTCATCCAAAGAGCATAATGTGGAGTCTTTGGAGACATGTAGCAGTGAGGTTCAAAAGGGAAATGCCCCCGAGGAGCGCAAAATCTCTCGTCTGTTCCGTCGCCCAGAGGTGACTCGTTTGGTGAAGAAGTCAAATGACTTTGGTGCAGGAGGTGTGAGTGTAGCTATTGGTGAGCTTACGGATGGTCTCGATATCTATTTGGATCGTGTACCTACTAAATATAGCGGACTAAACTCTACGGAGATCGCAATCAGCGAGTCTCAGGAGCGTATGTCGGTGGTCATCGAGGCCAAAGACAAAGAGGAGTTTATGAAGTATTGCCACGAAGAGAACTTGGAGGTTACTCATGTGGCAGATGTAACGGATTTGCGTCGCATGAGAATGTTCTATGGCGAGCGCAAGATCGTCGATTTGAGCCGCGACTTTATCGACTCGGCAGGTGCAAAGCACTATGCAGAGGTTACAATTGGCGAGGTCGAGGAGCGTGATGTGTTCTTTAGAGAGGTTGAGGGCGAGAGCCTAAAAGAGAGGGTCTACAACAACCTCGCGGACAACAATGTGGTGTCGCAGAAGGGTCTTATCGAGATGTTCGACGCTTCGATCGGTCTATCGACTGTGTTGATGCCTTTTGGAGGAAAGAACCAAACAACAGAGACTCAGGTGTCGGTTCAAAAGCTACCTACAAATGGCTTTACCAACACAGCGAGCATGATGGCTCATGGTTACAACCCATTCATTTCGAAGTGGAGCCCATATCATGGAGCTGCATATTCGGTCGTGGAGGCTTGTAGCAAAGTTGTTGCGGCGGGAGGTCGTTACGACAAAATGCGCTTCTCGTACCAAGAGTATTTCGAGCGCATGACAGCGGATCCTAAGTCATGGGGTAAACCTACAGCGGCTCTGTTGGGTGCGTTGAAGATGCAGGTGGAGTTGGGATTGCCTTCGATCGGAGGTAAGGACTCTATGAGCGGAACGTTCCAAGATATCAATGTGCCACCGATGCTTATGGCCTTTGGAATCACAACGGTGGATGCACGCACGGTGATCTCGCCAGAGTTCAAGAATTCGAACAACAATATATATATCTTCCGCCACACCCCTCTAGGCAACGGAATGCCCGACACGGACTCTTTGGCAGAGATGTGGGGCGATGTGTCGACCTTAATTGAGGAGGGTAAAGTTATCGCGGCCTATGCCGTAGGTTTTGGAGGTGTTGCGGAGGCGATCGCAAAGATGAGTTTCGGTAATGGAATTGGTGCTCAGATCACAACAACAGAGGCGGATCTGTTTAACTACGCATATGGATCTATTATTGTGGAGTGTGCCGATGCAATCGAGAATAGCTACGCTGAGAAGTTGGGCGAGACGATCGACACCAAGGCTCTGTTGATTAACTCAGAGAGGTTTGATCTGTGTGATTTGCACAAGGCCAACACCGAGAAGTTCGCGACAATATACCCAGATAAGGGTCAAAACAATGCAACTGTAAAGGTTGTCAATACCCCTAAGAGTGAGGTTGTATACTCGGGCGACGCTATTGAGACTCCCGTGGCATATATTCCAATCTTCCCCGGAACTAACTGCGACTACGACACAGCTAAGTCACTCAGACGCGCAGGGGCAAAGGTCAACACAACGGTATTCTGTAACCTAAAGAGCGAGGATGTATTTGCTTCTATTGATGCTATGGTTAAGAATATCGACGCTTGTCATATCTTTGTGCTCAGTGGAGGTTTCTCGTCGGGAGATGAGCCCGATGGAAGTGGAAAGTTTATCGCTACGGTGCTCAACAACAACTCAGTGATGGCTGCTATCCACCGCCTAATCGACCGCGAGGGGTTGATTTTGGGAATCTGTAACGGTTTCCAAGCGTTGGTGAAGTCGGGATTGTTGCCTTATGGACGTTTGGGATGTCTCGCCGAGGAGTCACCAACGTTGTTCCGCAACGATATAAACCGCCATATATCGCAGATGGTAACAACACGCGTTGCGAGCAACTCATCGCCATGGCTTAGTTCATTTGGCGTGGGCGAGGAGCACACGATAGCTATGAGCCACGGAGAGGGTAAATTTGTGGTGAGCGAGGAGTTGGCCAACGAGCTCTTTGAGCGCGGACAAGTTGCATTCCAATATGTCGATCTCAAAGGCGAGGTTACAGCTCAGGCTCCTTATAACCCCAACGGTTCGTCGTTCGCGATCGAGGGAATCACATCGCCCGATGGACGTATATTGGGTAAGATGGGCCACACGGAGCGCTACGAGGAGAACTTGATGAAGAACATCTGGGGAAACAGAGAGCAACCACTCTTCGACAATGCGGTTAAGTATTTCCGCAAAAAATAGGTATACCTATTTATAATAGACCAAACAAACAAATAAATTAAACATATACAACTATTATGCAACAGCTAGAGATGCTCTATGAGGGCAAAGCAAAACAAGTATTTTTGACAGACGATAAAGATCTTATCATAATCCACTATAAGGATGCTGCCACAGCTTTTAACAATGTAAAAAAGGCAACTATCGACAACAAGGGTGTGTTGAACAACGCAATCTCGACATTGATCTTTGAGCAGCTTCACAAAGCAGGTATCAAGTCTCACTACATCGAGACCCTTAACGATCGCGACCAATTGTGCCGCAAGGTGTCGATCATCCCAATCGAGGTTATCGTGCGTAATATCATCGCAGGAAGCATGGCTCAACGTTTGGGAATCGAGGAGGGAACAAAACCTTCGAACACAATCTTCGACATCTGCTACAAAGATGACGCACTTGGTGATCCACTCATTAACGACCACCACGCAGTAGCTTTGGGTGCGGTTACATATGAGGAGTTGGCTCAAATCTACGATATGACATCGAAGATCAATATCGCCCTTACAGATATGTTCGCGAAGATGAACATCACATTGGTTGATTTCAAGATCGAGTTTGGTCGCACATCTACGGGCGAGATCGTATTGGCAGACGAGGTGTCGCCAGACACATGCCGTTTGTGGGATATGACAACCAACGAGAAGTTGGATAAGGATCGTTTCCGTCGCGACTTGGGTAAGGTTCGCGAGGCATATGAGGAGATCTTGGCTCGTCTCCAAAAATTGGACTAAGCGATGATGGAGCGAGTAGTGGATAGAGAGCTCCATGAGGAGTGTGGAGTCTTTGGAGTCTTTGGGATTCCAGAGGCTGCGTCGCTCACCTATTATGGTCTGCATTCGTTGCAACATCGTGGGCAGGAGAGCTGCGGAATCGTATCGGTCGACGAGCAGGGAGAGTTTAGAAGGAAGAGAGGCGATGGTTTGGTCACGGAGGTGTTCAAAGAGGGAGACCTAGATAAATTGACAGGTAAAATCTCTATAGGGCACGTTAGATACTCCACTTCGGGGGGTAGTAGCACCGAGAATATCCAGCCGTTTTTGTTTAGACACAACACGGGGGATTTCGCCATGGCACACAACGGAAACTTGGTGAATTCGGATGAGTTGCGTCGCTTCTTGGAGAATAGAGGTAGTCTGTTTCAATCCTCTTCGGATAGTGAGGTGTTGGCCCATCTAATCAAAAAGGATCGTAGGGATGCTCAACGTATAGATGGAATTGTCGAGGCGCTCAATATGATCGAGGGGGCATTTGCCTTTTTGATTATGACCGAGAACAGGATCTATGCGTGTAGAGATAAATATGGCCTAAGACCTCTATCTATCGGTAAGCTGGATGGAGGATATGTGGTGAGTAGCGAGACCTGCGCTTTGGATGTTGTGGGTGCGGAGTATGTGCGCGATGTGGAGCCCGGCGAGATCGTCTCGATCGACAAGAAGGGGCTGCGTTCGACACACTTTGCACAGTTCAAAAGGCACCAAATGTGCGCTATGGAGTATATCTACTTTGCGCGTCCCGATAGCGATATCGAGGGGTGCAATGTACACGCTTTCCGCAAAGAGTCGGGACGTATATTGTGGGATCAAGCCCCTGTGGAGGCTGACATCGTTGTGGGTGTGCCCGATTCGAGCCTTAGTGCTGCGATGGGTTATGCCGAGGCGAGTGGTCTGCCCTACGAGATGGGACTCATAAAGAACAAATATATCGGAAGAACATTTATCCAACCCTCGCAGGCTATGCGCGAAAAGGGTGTTAGGATGAAGCTATCGGCGGTGAGGACTATTGTCAAAGATAAGCGTGTTGTCTTAATCGACGATTCGATTGTGAGGGGAACCACCTCGAAGCGAATTGTGAGGATGCTCAAAGAGGCTGGGGCCACGGAGGTTCATGTGAGGATCGGAAGTCCCGAGTACAAATATTCGTGCTACTACGGTGTCGATACATCGTCGGAGGGGGAGTTGTTGATGAATAGAATGTCGTTGGATGAGGCTCGCGAATTTATCGAGGCGGACTCATTGGTCTTCCTAAAGGAGGAGTCACTCTACAAGGCTGGTAACCGTGCGGAGTTGTGCACGGCGTGTTTCACGGCAGACTACCCAACAAACCTCTATGGTGCGGAGTGTAAGAGCGGAAAGTGTAAATGATAAAAAAGAAAAAGAAAAATTATATGGCACAAAGTTATGAAGCAGCAGGAGTAAATCTCGAAGCTGGATATGAGTCGGTACGACGTATTAAGAGCCACGTAGCTTCTACGGCACGTCTGGGCGTAATGGGAAATATTGGAGCTTTTGGTGGAATGTTCGACCTTTCGGCTCTAGGTATCAAAGAGCCAGTGTTGGTGAGCGGAACCGATGGCGTGGGAACCAAACTAAAGTTGGCCTTCGCTATGGATAAGCACGACACAATTGGTGTTGATGCGGTTGCTATGTGTGTAAATGATGTTTTGGCACAGGGAGCTGAGCCATTGTACTTTTTGGACTATGTGGCTGTGGGTCACAACGAGCCAGCTAAGATCGAGGCTATCGTTGCGGGTGTAGCCGAGGGGTGTCGCCAAGCAGGGTGCGCACTTATCGGAGGCGAGACAGCTGAGATGCCGGGTATGTATCCCGATGGGGAGTACGACATCGCGGGTTTCACTTGTGGTGTTGTGGAGAAGAGCCAACTCATTGATGGCACCAAGGTGAAGGTGGGCGATGTGTTGGTGGGTGTTGCCTCTTCGGGTGTTCACTCAAATGGATTCTCGTTGGTTCGCAAGATCGTGGCAGACAATAGCTGTGACCTCAACGAAACATACCCTGAGTTGGGCGACAAGTGTTTGGGCGAGGTGTTGTTGACCCCCACCAAGATCTACGTAAAGCAGGTTTTGGAGGTTGTTAGGAACTGCGACGTACATGGAATCAGCCACATCACGGGTGGTGGTTTCGACGAGAATATCCCACGTATTTTGACCCCCGATATGGGAATCGAGATCGTGGAGGGAAGTTGGGAGATCCTCCCAGTCTTTGGCTTCTTGGAGAAGAGAGGAGGCGTTTCGCACCGCGAGATGTTCAATATCTTCAATATGGGTGTGGGAATGGTTATCGCCCTCGACGCAAGTGAGGCAGATAAAGCGATCGAGATTTTAACGGCCGCTGGCGAGCGTGCTTCGGTAATCGGAAAGATCACCGACAAGGCTGGCGCAGTAGAAATCATCTAAGCCATGGATACTCAAAATCTAAATACAACGGCTGTTCAAACAGAGGAGGTTGAGGCGGCAGTCGATAAACTTCGTTTGGCGATCTTTGCAAGTGGCAGCGGCTCGAACTTCGAGGCGTTGGCCGTGGCTTGTCAGTCGGGCGAGATAGATGGCGATGTCGCGGTTATGGTGTGCGACAAACCCGGAGCCAAAGTGATTGAGCGCGCGGAGCGTTTGGGAATCAAGACATTGGTGTTGAGCCCCAAGAATTTCGCTTCGAAGAGGGAGTATGAGTTGGCAATCCTTGAGGTGTTGGAGGCGGAGCATGTCGAGCTAATTTGTTTGGCTGGTTACATGCGCATCATCACCGATGTGTTGTTGGAGGCCTACCCCGAGCGTATTGTCAATGTCCACCCATCGTTGTTGCCAGCCTTTAAGGGTGCGCACGCGATTGAGCAGGCGTTGGAGTATGGTGTTAAGTTCTTTGGTGTCTCGATCCACTACGTCACCTCGGAGTTGGATGGCGGTTCGATAATCGACCAAGAGGCCTTCAGGTATGAGGGTCGTAGTGTCGAGGAGTTGGAGGAGATGGTCCACAAGGTAGAGCACCCACTATATATCCGTAGCGTGAAAAACTTGGTAGAGATTTTAAATAAATAAAAAGGTAAAAAAACATAATGAAAAGAGCATTATTTAGCGTAAGCGACAAAACGGGCGTAGTTGATTTCGCTCGCGAATTGGTTGCCTTGGGTTGGGAGATTATCGCAACTGGAGGAACAATGAAACTTTTGGCAGATAGTGGAATTGAGGTTATCAACATCAGCGACATCACAGGTTTTCCCGAGATCTGCGACGGACGTGTAAAGACCCTCCACCCAAATGTGCATGGCGGATTGTTGGCACGTCGCGACGACGAGAGCCACTTGGCAGCCCTCAAGGAGAACAACATCGAGTTTATCGACATGGTGTGTGTGAACTTATACCCATTCAAGTCGACAATCTCGAACCCCAACGTTAAGTTGGAGGATGCGATCGAGAATATCGACATCGGTGGACCATCTATGCTCAGAAGTGCAGCAAAGAACTTCGCGGACGTAACTGTAGTGTGCGACCCTGCGGACTATGCTCAAATCGTTGCGGAGATCAAAGCGGAGGGTAACACCACACGCGAGACTCGCTTTGGACTTATGGCTAAGGCTTTCACCCACACTGCGGAGTACGACACAATGATCGCTGGATTTATGCGTCGTCATGCAGGTTTGTCGGAGAAGTTGTTCTTGGAGTTTGACCTTGTTCAGTCGCTTCGTTATGGCGAGAACCCACACCAGAATGCTAAGTTCTTCGCCTCAGAGGAGCAGGTTCCATACTCGTTGGCTCACGCTAAGCAGCTCAACGGTAAGGAGCTTTCGTACAACAATATCCAAGATGCCAATGCTGCATTGTGCATCACACGCGAGTTCTCGGAGCCTTTCTGCGTAGGACTAAAGCACATGAACCCATGTGGAGCGGCTACGGGCAAGGATGTAGTCGAGGCGTGGACCAAAGCATATGAGGCTGACACAGTGAGTATCTTTGGAGGTATTGTCGCTACAAACCAAACAGTTACCAAAGAGGCTGCGGAGCTTATGAAGCCTATCTTCTTGGAGATCATCATGGCTCCAAAGTTCACCGACGAGGCTCTGGAGGTGTTGTGCACAAAGAAGAACTTGCGCCTTTTGGAGGTCGACATGAGCTCTTCGGAGGCTACGACTCAACAATATGTGAGCGTCAATGGCGGAATGTTGGTTCAAGACCTCGATACCACAACCAAATCAATCGAGATGGATATGTGTGTTACGGAGGCTAAGCCACAAGAGTCTCAACTCTCGGATATGGATTTCGGTTGGAGAATCGTTAAGCATGTCAAATCAAACGCTATCGTAGCGGTTAAGGATGGTCAAACTTTGGGAGTTGGTGCAGGTCAGATGAACCGCATTGGCTCGGCAGAGATTGCTCTTAACCAAGCTAAGGCGAAGGGTTCCGTTGAGGGTATTGTCCTCGCTTCGGATGGATTCTTCCCATTTGATGATTGCGTGACCGTGGCGGCTAGCTTTGGAGTGAACGCTATTGTTCAGCCCGGAGGAAGTGTTCGCGACGAGGACTCGATCAAGAAGGCAAACGAGGAGGGTATAGCGATGGTATTTACAGGAATGCGCCACTTCAAACACTAGGATTATGTCGATGAAGAAGGTATTAGTAATAGGATCGGGCGGCCGTGAGCACGCTATTGTCGACGCTTTGAAGCGCTCGGAGGATGTCTCTCGCGTCTATTGTGCCCCCGGAAATGGAGGTATATCGAAGATCGCCGACTGTGTGGATATCAAGGAGACCGATGTCGAGGCGTTGTGCAAATTCGCTTTGGACAAAGACTTGGACCTCACGGTAGTGGGACCCGAGGTGGCATTGGCCGCAGGTGTTGTGGATCGCTTCAAAAAGGCTGGTCTGCGTATCTTTGGCCCCTCGAAGGCGGCGGCTCAGATCGAGTCGAGCAAGGAGTTTGCCAAGGAGCTAATGAAGAAGTACGACATCCCTACAGCTGCTTTCGAGACCTTCGAGGAGTATGAGCCAGCGGTGGAGTACGTCAAGCGTGGATCTTTCCCTGCGGTACTCAAATATGATGGTTTGGCAGCAGGTAAGGGAGTTGTTATTGCCGAGACATTCGAAGAGGCAGATGCAGCGCTCAAAGATATGCTTTTGGACGATAAGTTCGGCAAGGGCAAGGTTGTGATTGAGGATTTCTTGGATGGTCCAGAGTTCTCGTTTATGTGCTTTGTCGATGGCGAAAATATATACCCTATGGTCCTCTCGCAGGATCACAAGCGCGCCTATGATGGCGACAAGGGTCCCAACACAGGTGGTATGGGTGCCTACTCTCCTGTGCCCATTATCAGCGATGAGGATGTGGAGTATGCACTCAACAAGATCATGAAACCTACGGCTCAGGCGATGATCGCGGAGGGGGCACGCTACTCGGGCGTGTTGTATGGCGGACTAATCAAGACCGCTCAGGGAATCAAGGTCATTGAGTTCAACGCACGCTTCGGTGACCCCGAAACGGAGATTGTCCTTCCACGCATGAAGAGCGATATTTGCGATGTGTTCTGCGCAATTGCGGACTCTAAGCCAGCCAAGATCGAGTGGCACGACTTCGCTACATTGGGTGTTGTTTTGGCCTCTAAGGGCTACCCCGGTGACTACGAGAAGGGCTTCGAGATCAAGGGGCTCGACAAGGTGGATGCAAAGGTATACCATATGGGAACGTCCAAGAAGGATGGCAAGTTCTACACCGCAGGCGGTCGCGTGTTGATCGTTGTGGGTAAGGGCGACACCCTCAAAGATGCCCACGCAAATGTGATGGCGGAGATCCAAAAGATCGAGTGCGAGAATCTATTTAACCGCTCCGACATAGGTTGGCAGGTGATTAAGTAGGTAGGTTTTATTAGAAGGGGAGGTCTAATTTCTCCCCAGAACTCTAAAAAAGTAAAATTATGATAGTAAGCGGAAAAGAGCTTTCGGCAAAGTTGAAGGCTGAAATGGCGGCTGAGGTCGCTACATTCGATCAAAAATATGGACGTGTGCCCCACCTAGTTGTGGTTTTGGTGGGCGAGGATCCCGGAAGTGTGTCGTATGTGCGAGGCAAGGGCCAAGCGTGCGATGTCGTGGGAATCAAGAACACAACAATCCGTCGCGAAGATACAATCTCGGAGGCTGAGCTGTTGGGCATAATTGCCGATCTAAACGCGGATGATGAGGTGGATGGAATCTTGGTTCAGTTGCCTCTTCCCAAACATATGGATTCGGACAAGGTGATCGCGGCGATCGAGAAGGAGAAGGATGTGGATGGTTTCCACCCCTTAAATGTCGCTTCGTTGTGGATGAAGCAGGAGTGTACACTCCCCTGCACACCCAAAGGAATCATCAAGATGATGAAGTCGGCAGGTGTAGAGATCTCGGGTCGCAAAGCGGTTGTTTTGGGACGAAGCAATATCGTGGGTCTGCCAGTGTCGAAGTTGCTCTTGGACGAGAACGCAACAGTCACGGTGGCACATAGCCGTACGCAAAACCTCGCGGAGGTGACGCGCGAAGCGGAGATCTTGGTTGTGGCTATAGGTCGCCCCAAATTCGTAACGGCAGATATGGTTGGTGCCAACGCCGTGGTGATCGACGTGGGTGTGAACCGTGACCCCGAGACTGGAAAGTTGTGCGGCGATGTGGACTTTGCCGCTATAGAGCCCAAAGCATCGGTCATAACCCCCGTTCCCGGAGGTGTGGGGCCAATGACTATCTGCTGCCTTATGGAGAACACCATCGAGTGCTTCTTGCGTAAGATGGCTAAGTAAGTCTTGGTTTGGTGTTTTAGATTGTACTTGGGACTGCCTCACGCCGGCGGGCGCACAGCAAGCTGTGATTTGTCCTCCTTGCGCTTTGTGTGCTGAGGCCGCGAGGGGTTTTCGCGCTAAAGCGCAAAATTAAAATATTTAATGGTGAACTCAGATCTCGAAAGTAAACTTTCGGCTCCGAGTTCACCATTAAACATTTATTCCCCCCAGAAGGGGGAAACCCCTCGCGGCCCCATCATCAAAAGCGAGGGTGGTATAACTCACAACTCATAACCTGAGTTTTGGATAAGAAAAATTCTTATTTTCAGGTTGGTTCATATTATTTTTCTTATCCAAAACGCAGGTTATCGGCTTTGAAAAAGCCGAGATATATTCGATAACCCCCTCTA
>JBCQUO010000060.1:0-12039 GCA_047173955.1 Rikenellaceae bacterium | reverse complement strand
AAAGCTTGCTTTCAAGGTTTATGGTACTCATTTTATATTAAACGTTCACTGAAGGTGAACTTTAAAGTCACGGCCTCAACAGCACACAAAGCGCAAGAATAATAAATCACAGCTTGCTGTGCGCCCGCCGGCGTGAGGCATAGCCTCTGACTTTGGAGGCGTGAGGCAATCTAGCCGCTAAAACCCAATAAGAGACTCCGAGGTCTTAGAATGAGACCTTTACGTACTGAGCACCACTCTTGCGTGCGGCCTCGAGGCCGAACACTGAGTCCTCGAAGATGATTGTCTCTTCGGGTTTCATCCCCTCGGCAGCCATAGCTTTGATAAAACATTCGGGGGATGGTTTGCTATCCATTACGTCAGCTCCGGTGATTATACCATCGACCTTATCTTCGAGGCTGAGGTACTTCATCACGTTCATCACGTTCATTGCTTGTCCTGTCGACACGATCCACACTTTGCCACCGAGTTTACGGAACTCTTGAGAGAAATTCCATAGCCACTCATTGAGTACCACGGTGTTGAAGTGTTCGGGGTATATGTCGATTTTACGTCGTCTGAGGCGATCAATTTCGTATGAGTCGGTGAACCCTAGGCGGC
The DNA here is from genome assembly GCA_047173955.1 of Rikenellaceae bacterium. GTDB lineage: Bacteria > Bacteroidota > Bacteroidia > Bacteroidales > Rikenellaceae > Alistipes. The sequence goes on along the minus strand of JBCQUO010000060.1, from coordinate 11,439 downwards.
GCATGAAATCTCCGCAGCGCAGGCCAAAGAACTCCTTGAGGTACTTCTCCTCGTCGAGGTGAAATCTAATTTCATTTAGCACATCGCGATATGCGCGATAGTTAGCTTGTCGCGTATCGACCAATGTGCCATCAAAATCCATTAAAAGTAGACGTGTTTCCATAGTGGTGTAAATTATATATTTTTGTTTGTTTTAATCAAATGATTGCATTCCCGACTGAGCTATACTGATTATGCGTTGATAGCCTTGGGGGGAGAGCTCTCCGAAAAAGTAGTGTATGGGGTCGACCCTCACCCCTTTAAATTTCACTTCGTAGTGAAGGTGGGGTACGAGTGAGAGTCCTGTGTTTCCAGAGTGCCCTATGATGTCACCTTTTTTGACACTTCGCCCGCGAGGGACGCTAATTATATTGAGGTGGCTATATGATGTTTCATATCCATTTCCGTGGTCCAAGACAATCGTTTTACCCTCGGTAGAGTTTCTCAAAGTTACGTTTTTGACCACTCCATCGGCGGTTGCAAATACGCGAGTCCCTTCGGGGATTGTGAAGTCCACACCTTGGTGGTGCTGGAGCTTTTTGTAGAAGGGGTGTATACGCATTCCATACGAAGCAGTGAGGAGTGTTAATTGCTCATTGACAATAGGTTGTATGGATGGAATATTACTTGCATCTTTGCCCACGCGCTCCATTTTGGCCACTAAGTTCTCTTTGCTTGTGATCATCTCTTGGCAGGTGGTCTCCAAGCTCGATGTGCGAGAGTTTAGCTCACGGCGCAGCTCGTCGGAGGACATCCTCAACAGCTCCTCGTACCTACGTATATTGGTCTCCTCCTCCACCGACGAGAAGTCGTATGGCTCGGATTCAAAGAGAGTCCTAAATACTCCGCGATCACGCTCCACGATATTATCCATAACCATGGTCAATGAGTCGTATCTTTGTTGGAGGATTGTGTACTCTTGGCGCAAGCGGTCGGTTGAGTGTCGGAGGTTATATTCGTAGGGGGTGTCGAGGAAGAGCGAGTAGAGCGAGTAGTATAGAACAGCCGCACCTATCCACACCAAAGATCTTAGAAGTAGCCTCCAGATGTTGCTTCTAAGTCGTTTGCGCCTGCGCAGTTGGGCGGTTCTATTTCGTTTTGTCTTTTTAGCCGTCATACTCGTTTATTCATCAAATTTATCGAACTTAGTGTCTTGCAGTTGCTCGATGATTTCGCGATATTCATCGTTGGTCATATTGCGGTTGAAGTAGTTCACTGGGTTGACAACATTGCCCTTGTAGATCACCTCGTAGTGGAGGTGGGAGCTTACCGATCCACCGGTGTTACCCATCTCGCCTATTATATCTCCGCGTCGCACGGTGTCGCCCTTTTGGACGAGACGTTTGCTGAGGTGGGCGTATCGTGTTTTGTATCCAAATTCGTGGTTAAGGAGGATCTGTTGTCCATACCCTTTGCTGCGCTGCCCGTACTCCGTAAATTCGACAACAGCGTCGCCAGTAGCATATATAGGGTCCCCCTTTGTGCCACCGAAATCGACACCTTTGTGCATTATGTAGCGGTTATATATGGGGTGTTTACGCATGCCAAAGGCTCCTATACTACGATCTTGGAATCGTGTGCGGTCGATAGGCCAGATCGCTGGGATAGCCGCCTCCAACCCCTTTTTGTTGTTGGCCAACATCTGTAGTTCGTCTAGCGATGTGGATTGGGCATACAACATCCTCGCGAATTGATCCATATTGAGCCACGTAGAGGTCATAAGTGAGGAGTATGAATCTCCCTGCAATGCTCCATATTTGCTTTGGGGATAGAGTATGTGTGCGGCATCGAAGAGGGATGTTGTATCAACCCCAAAGAGCGAACGATAGATATATTTATCGCGATGTTTGATCTCTTCGAGTTTTGATCCTGCGGCCGCTATACGCCCCTCGAGGATCTTATATTTGGCTATTAGCTCCTGATTTTCCAGATGAATACTATAGGCTTTGGGGGTGTAAAAAAGCGACGAAAAAAGTAGGTTTGCGATCGAAATAAGGATAAATCCGATAAGAAATTTCCTCAGAATATTGTACGTGCGAAGACGAAATGGTACCTGTACCATCTCGCGAACAATCTCTTTGGTGTCGAAACTTTGCTCTTTTTGCAACATATTACTAAAAAACTCTACTTATTATTGTGCAAATTTAGCTTAAATTGTCTAATTTTGCAACCTGTTGAGTATAACGATAAAAATTGAAATATAAATATAGATGGAATCAAATAAAATTCGTCAGGCTTTTTTGGACTTCTTTCAGAGCAAAGAGCACACCATTGTACCTTCGGCACCGATGGTCGTTAAGGGTGACCCTACGTTGATGTTCACCAACGCAGGAATGAACCAATTCAAGGATATCTTTTTGGGCAATGCACCTCGTCAATCGGCCCGTGCGGCAGATACCCAAAAGTGCCTACGTGTATCGGGTAAACACAATGACTTAGAGGAGGTTGGCCACGATACATACCACCACACAATGTTCGAGATGCTCGGAAACTGGTCTTTTGGAGATTACTTCAAAGCCGAAGCGATTGATTGGGGATGGGAGCTGCTTGTGGGCAAGCTCGGGATGGATCCATCGCGCATCTATGCTACTGTGTTCGAAGGCAGCGAAGAGGATGGCGTGCCGTTCGATCAAGAGGCCTACGATATGTGGTTAAAATTTCTACCTGCGGATCACATAATTCGTGGTAATAAACATGATAATTTCTGGGAAATGGGCGAAACGGGCCCTTGCGGACCATGTAGCGAGATCCACTATGACCTCCGCGACGAGGCAGAGATCGCTCAGGTACCGGGGCGCGATATGGTCAATATGAGCCACCCACAAGTGATCGAGATATGGAACCTTGTCTTTATGCAGTTTAACCGCAAAGCAAACGGATCGTTGGAGCCACTTCCAGCTAAGCATGTCGACACAGGTATGGGATTTGAGCGTCTGTGCATGATCCTTCAAGGCAAAAAGTCAAACTACGATACAGATGTTTTCCAACCCACGATCTCGCGTTTGGGAGAGATGTCGGGCAAAAAATATGGCGACGATGAGAAGTGTGACATCGCGATGCGTGTTATCGCCGACCATATCCGCGCCATAGCATTCTCGATTGCCGATGGTCAGCTGCCATCGAACGTCAAGGCGGGATATGTGATCCGTCGTATCTTGCGCCGCGCGGTGAGATACGGATATACATACTTGGGCTTCAACGAACCCTTCATGTGTCGTTTGATCCCTGTATTGGTGGCTCAGATGGGTGGTCAGTTCCCCGAGTTGAAGGCTCAACAAAACCTTATCGAGAAGGTGATCGAGGAGGAGGAGAGCTCATTCCTCAGAACATTGGCTACGGGAATCAACCTTCTAGACAATGTGATTAAGAACTGCACAAATGGCAAGATCGCAGGTAAGGATGCTTTTGTGTTATATGACACCTATGGCTTCCCTATTGACCTCACGGAGCTGATCGCCAAGGAGCAGGGTGTAGATGTTGATTTGGTGGAGTTCGAGGCGGAGCTTCAGATCCAAAAGGCTCGATCACGCAATGCGGCTCAAGTCGAGACGGATGATTGGCAGGAGCTGATTCCAATCAAGCAGAGCGAGTTTGTGGGTTACGACCTTTTGTCGTGTGAGGTTCAGATAGCACGTTATCGTAAGGTGACATCCAAGAGTAAAACAGTCAACCAATTGGTATTTGACCGCACGCCATTTTATGGTAATTCGGGAGGTCAGTTGGGTGACGAGGGATATATCGTCAATGGAGATGAGCGCACGCAGATCATCTCTACAGAGAAGGAGAATGGTCTTACGATCCATATCGTGGCTAAGCTCCCCGAAGATGTAACGGCAACTTTCGATGCTCAGGTAGATGAGCCAAAGCGTCTCTCTTCGGCCAATAACCACACAGCAACCCACCTGTTGCATGCAGCTCTTCGCGAGGTGTTGGGTACGCATGTCGAGCAGAAGGGTTCACTTGTTAGCCCTATGCATTTGCGTTTCGACTTCTCGCACTTCCAAAAGGTGACAGCCGAGGAGCTTCGTCAAGTGGAGCGTATCGTGAACTCAAAGATCAGAGATAATGTAGCTTTGGAGGAGAACCGCGAGGCTTCGATGGAGGCAGCTTCGGCTATGGGGGCGATGATGCTCTTTGGCGAGAAGTATGGCGACAAGGTGCGTGTGATTAAGTTTGGAGACTCGGTGGAGCTTTGTGGAGGTACACACACATCGGCTACGGGAAACATCGGCCTCTTTAGGGTTACTTCGGAGAGTGCAATCTCGGCAGGTGTACGTCGTATCGAGGCTACAACGGGTGCTGCGGCAGAGAATATTATCTATGCAGAGGAGGATCTACTAGGTGACATCAAAGAGGTTTTGAATAACCCTCAAATCCTTCAATCTCTAAAGAAGATTGTCGAGAATAACGACTCACTCACCAAAGAGGTGGAGGCTATGCGCAAAGAGCAGGTCGAGGAGAGGGCAAATGTGCTCTTGGCGGAGACCGAGGAGTATAATGGTTATCTGTTGATAAATGTGGTAAATAGTCGTCAAGCCGATTTCCACAAAGAGTTGGCCCACAATTTGAGATCAAAGAAGAAGAATTTGGTCTTTGTGGCTGGTTCGAACGCTACGGATAAACCATCGCTCACGATCGCTTTCGGAGACGATGTAGTGGCTAAGGGGCTCAACGCAGGTCAAATCGTACGCGAGGCGGCTAAGCTAATCAAAGGAGGCGGTGGTGGACAAGCTGGATTTGCCACAGCTGGAGGTAAAGATATTGAGGGGTTGCAGGCGGCTGTAACAGCAGCATGCGAAGCTATAGCAGAGAAATTGAAACAGTAGAAATTGAAACAATAAAGATATAAAATTATGGAGAACAAGAAGGTATTGCTCATGATCCTCGATGGATGGGGCAACGGAAAAGGCGACAAAGCCGATGTAATTGCACAGATGCACCCAGCCTATATAGAGGCTATGACGGCTGCTTATCCCCACGCAGAGCTTCGCACAGATGGCGAAAATGTAGGTCTGCCCGAGGGACAAATGGGTAACTCAGAGGTGGGTCACCTTAACATCGGCGCTGGACGCGTTGTCTACCAAGATTTGGTGAAGATCAACCGCGCATGTCGTGACAACTCGATCATGGGCAATGAGGAGGTTAAAGCCGCTTTCGACTATGCTAAGACAAATGGGGTGAATGTTCACTTTATGGGCCTTGTATCTAACGGAGGTGTACACTCTTCGCTAGACCACCTATTCAAATTGTGTGACATCTCCAAAGAGTATGGTTTGGAGAATACCTTCGTGCATTGCTTCATGGATGGTCGCGATACAGACCCACGTAGCGGAAAGGGCTTTATCGAGGCTTTGGAGGCTCACACAGCAGCTTCGACTGGCAAGGTAGCATCTATCATCGGACGTTACTACGCTATGGACCGCGACAAGAGGTGGGAGCGCGTCAAGGAGGCTTACGACTTGATGGTTAATGGTGTAGGTGAGGCTACGACAGATATGGTCGCTTCGATGCAGAGCTCATATGACGCAGGTGTCACAGATGAGTTCATCAAGCCTTTGTACCTAGCAGGTGAGAATGGCGAGGCTGTGGGACGTATCCAACCCAACGACCTTGTGATCTTCTTCAACTACCGTAACGACCGCGCTAAGGAGCTTACTCAGGTCCTCACGCAAGAGGATATCGCTGAGTATGGAATGAAGACTTTGCCTTTGTACTTCTGCTGCATGACCCCATATGACTCTAAATTCAAGGGTGTGCATATACTGTTCAATAAAGAGAATGTAGCTAATACCTTGGGTGAGTATGTGTCGGCTATGGGCAAAAAGCAACTTCGCATTGCCGAGACCGAGAAGTATGCACACGTGACATTCTTCCTTAATGGAGGTCGCGAGGAGTGCTTCGAGGGTGAGGATCGTATTTTGGTCTCTTCGCCAAAGGTTGCCACATATGACCTACAGCCCGAGATGAGCGCATATGAGGTTAAAGATAAATTGGTCGAGGCACTTGGAACACAGAAGTTCGACTTCATCTGCCTAAACTTCGCCAACGGAGATATGGTGGGCCACACAGGTATCTACGAGGCTATCCAAAAGGCAATCAAAGCTGTTGACGAGTGCGTAGCTGATGTTGTTGAGGCTGCTAAAGCGAACGGATATGAGGTTATTATGATCGCTGACCACGGTAACGCAGATAACGCTGTTAACGCAGATGGATCGGTAAATACAGCTCACTCACTCAACCCAGTGCCTATCGTTGTGGTCTCTGACCGCGTGAAGAGCGTGAAGAGTGGTATCCTTGCCGATGTAGCTCCTACACTCCTCAAACTTATGGGCCTCGAGACCCCTGCCGAAATGACAGGCGAGGTGCTCGTTGAGATGAAATAAGTCTCGATTTCGATCTCGGGAGGCTGAGGTCAGAGGCTAGACTGCCCTAACGCCGGCGGGCGCACAGCAAGCTGTGATTTGTTTTCCTTGCGGTTGTGTGTGTTGCGTTGTTGCGAGCGCGGAGGTTCACCTTTGGTGAACGTATAATATAAAAAGAGTGTCACGAACCTTGAAAATAAATTTTCGGTTCGTGACACTCTTTTTATATTACCCCCTCTCGGGGCTCTCCGCGCTCACAACACCCCACCCAACCGAGCGAAAATAATGGTGAATGGTGAATGGTGAATGATGAATGAACTGAGTAAGACTGAGAAGGGTTGAGAAAACTTGAGACAAGCTGAAAACAAATCACAGCTTGCTGTGCGCCCGCTGGCGTGAGACAGTCCTCGGAACTAAACCTTAGAATCGCAAAACCCCTATGCCTTTTGTAGGGCCTCCCACAGCATATCTTTGAGCTGCACTATATTATGTCCTACGATTGAGGAGATAAATATCGAGGGGATATTTGTTGGGAGTTCGGCCTTCATCTCTTCGATCAGCTCCTCATCGAGCATATCGCATTTCGTGATAGCAAGGATTGAGTGTTTATCGAGGAGTTCGGGGTTATATTGCGTCAGCTCACCGAGGAGGATTTGATACTCTTTGGCTATATCGTCGCTATCGGCAGGGATCATAAAGAGGAGGATTGAGTTTCGCTCTATATGTCTAAGGAAGCGCGTACCGAGCCCTTTACCTTCGTGTGCACCCTCGATGATTCCGGGGATATCGGCCATCACGAATGAGTGCATATCGCGACACTCTACAATTCCTAGATTAGGCTCGAGTGTCGTGAAGGCGTAGTTAGCGATTTTGGGGCGTGCGGCAGAGACCACCGAAAGGAGGGTACTCTTTCCAGCGTTGGGGAATCCCACCAATCCGACATCGGCCAATACCTTTAGCTCCAAGACGAAGGATCCCTCCTGCCCCTCCTCGCCGGGTTGTGAGTATCGAGGCACCTGATTTGTGGCGGTCTTGAAGTGCCAGTTACCCAGACCTCCGCGGCCTCCGGGCAACAGCACGAGCTCATCGCCATGGTTTGTCACCTCGCCTATAACTTCACCTGTCTCGGCATCTTTGGCCACGGTGCCTAGAGGCACAGGGATGATAATATCTTTGGCATCCTTGCCCGACGAGCGTGCGCCCGAGCCGCTCTCGCCATTCTCGGCAAACTGGTGGCGTTGGAACTTAAGGTGAATAAGTGTCCAATATTGCTTATCGCCTTTGAGGATAATGCTACCTCCCTTGCCTCCATCACCGCCATCGGGACCTCCAAAGGCTACAAACTTCTCGCGTCGGAAGTGTGTTGAGCCCGGGCCTCCGTGACCCGAACGCGCAAATATCTTTACGTAATCTACAAAATTAGATCCTGCCATACTTATTCTTTTTTACTTTAATTCGCCTTGCTTATAATACCTTAACGTAAACTACCACGTCAATTTGGAGCGACAAAGATAGGCATAATATATGGTATTGCCAAACGTCAAGTCGGTGAGTGGTAGCACAAAAAGGGTGTATAGTTGCTTTTCACAATTTTATTTTATAACTTTGCAAGAATAAATAGTCCTAAACAAAGAGAAGATAACTAAAATAAAAATATTATGTACTGTAAACACTGCGGAAAAGAGATTAACGACAACGCTGTAATTTGCGTCCACTGCGGATGCGCTTCGGCGACACAACCAGTAAACCAAAATACAACTACAGACAATAGAGGTCTCACAACCCTCCTTCTCTGTATCTTTTTGGGCGGACTCGGCATACACAGATTCTATGTCGGCAAGACAGGAACAGGTATACTTATGCTCTTCACATTGGGTTGTTGCGGCATCCTTACGCTTATAGATCTTATCATGATTGTTATGGGTGAGTTTACAGATGCCGATGGGAACAAACTCAAGATCTAATCTTGGTTGGGCGTTAACCTTTCTCTGCGTCGTAGCTCCATTTGTACTTTTTGTGATCCCTGCGGATCGGATATATGGAGGCGAGACGCTATGTCTATATACCCATCTTTTGGGGCGGAGCTGTTGGGGCTGCGGAATCACGCGAGCACTCTATGCGGTGCTGCATTTGGATTTTGCTGAGGCTTGGAGCTTCAACAAAATGGTAGTCGTCATAGCCCCAATTACCATATATTTATGGGCCAGAGAGGTGTGGAGGTTAATTTCGTGGATCAAAAAAGTGGGCGAGAGGAGGATGTAGGGCACAAATCATCGAAAGATTCATTTTATCGCTGATTTAATTTGCACAGGTGAATAATTATTCATATCTTTGCACCGCTAAACCCACGATGTTGGTTAGTGGTAAGGCCCATTCGTCTATCGGTTAGGACACAAGATTTTCATTCTTGAAAGACGAGTTCGACTCTCGTATGGGCTACACGGGTGATTTCACACAGGAGAGGTAGGGGTATAAGGACGCTTAAAGTAGGCCATACAACACCATCCAAAACTAACCACGGTTAGTCAATATAGGGGCGAGTAACCCCTTCAAAAGCTCAACTAAAAAAGAAGATTTTTAAAAATAAAAAACATAAAACACAATGGCAAACCATAAGTCATCAAAGAAAAGAATTCGCCAAACAGCGACTAAACGTGCTCACAACCGTCTTTTTCACAAGACTACACGTAACGCAGTAAAGGCTCTACGTAACACTTCAGAGAAAAGTGCAGCTGAGATCCTACTTCCTAAAGTAGCTTCTATGTTGGATAAGTTGGCTAAGCACAACATCATCCACAAGAACAAAGCTGGTAACCTTAAGAGCGCTATGCAACTTCACGTTAACGCACTATAGTCAGCATTTTTTTTGCAAAACTATAAATAGGAGATCTAATTTAGATCTCCTATTTTTTGGTTTTAAGAGGCTGTGTTAAGTGAACCGAGTAATGCTGAGTAGGGTTGAAACAACCTGAGATAAGTTATGAGTTGTGCGAATTTACGAACGAATTAGTCATTGACCATCCACCATAGACCATTATTTTTCGTGGACCTCCGTATGTAGCCACCTAGCTTTGAGGGTTGTGGCCGCGAGGGGTTTCCCCAACGGGGGGATAATATGAAATGAGTGCCTCGGACCGAAAGTTTACTTTCAAGGTCCGTGACACTCATTTTATATTAAATTTCACGCTTTAGCGCGAAAACCCCTCGCGGCCACAGCACACATAAGCGCAAGGATAATAAATCGCAGCTTGCTGTGTGGCCGCCCGCTGTTAGGGCAGTCTAGCCTCTTTATATAACAGACTAAAGATTACAAGCAACCTTGAGCCATCATAGCGTCGGCCACCTTGATGAATCCTGCTATATTAGCGCCATTAACGTAGTTGATGTATCCCTCTTTGTCGGCACCATACTTAACGCAAGCTTCGTGTATGTCGCACATGATAGAGTGTAGTTTCTCGTCTACCTCTTGTGGAGTCCACTTTAGGCGGATAGAGTTTTGCGTCATCTCGAGTCCTGATGTTGCAACACCACCTGCATTTGAAGCCTTTCCGGGAGCGTATAGGATTTTGTTCTCGATGAAGCAAGTCACAGCCTCTGGAGTAGATGGCATGTTTGCGCCCTCGGCTACGCAGTAGCAACCATTTTGGATAAGTACAGCAGCCTCGTCGCCATTAAGCTCATTTTGAGTTGCACAAGGAAGAGCGATGTCGCACTTCACACCCCATGGGCGCTCACCCTCGAAGTATTGAGCCGATGGATATTGGTTCACATACTCTTTGATACGTCCGCGCTTCTCGTTTTTGAGCTCCATGACCCAAGCGAGTTTCTCGGCATCTATACCCTCAGCATCGTAGATATATCCAGCTGAATCAGATAGCGTTACAACCTTACCACCTAGTTGAGTAGCCTTTTCGGTAGCATACTGAGCAACGTTTCCAGATCCAGAGATCACGACGATTTTGTCTTGGAAGCTGTCACCGCGAGTAGCCAACATCTCCTTCGCGAAGTAGCATGTACCATATCCTGTCGCTTCGGGACGAAGAGGGCTACCTCCCCAAGTTGCACCTTTACCAGTTAGGGTTCCAGTAAACTCATTACGGATGCGTTTGTATTGGCCATATAGGAATCCTATCTCGCGACCACCCACTCCGATGTCACCTGCTGGGATGTCGGTGTCGGGACCGATGTGGCGTTGAAGCTCGGTCATGAATGATTGGCAGAAGCGCATAACCTCGTTGTCTGATTTTCCTGCTGGGTTGAAATCCGATCCACCCTTACCGCCACCCATAGGTAGAGTTGTAAGGCCATTTTTGAATGTCTGCTCAAACGCAAGGAACTTAAGAACGCCTAGGTTCACAGATGGATGGAAGCGCAAACCGCCTTTGTATGGACCTATTGCACTATTCATCTGCACACGATATCCACGATTGATTTGGATCTCACCGTTGTCGTCCAACCACGCTACACGGAACATGATAACTCGCTCGGGCTCAGCTATGCGCTCTAGGATTTTCATTGTTTGAAGATCCTCATTTTGGAGGATATATGGAGCCAATGACTCTACAACTTCAAAAACTGCTTGGTGAAACTCTGGTTCGTTTGGGTTTTTGGCGATAATGCGCGCCATGAACGAGTCGATATACTCTTCGACTTGGTTTTTCATAATGATAATGTAGTTTTAATGTTTTAAAAAAATATAATTGGTAGCCGCAATATAGTAATTTTTATCCAAACTACCAAAAAGGTGCAATTTTTTTGTTTTATAATTGTCTACATTAAAATTTATTGCGTTTCGTGATGGTGATAATCTAGCTTGATTTTTTAGCAAAAAAATACTATTTATAAAAAAAAAATTGTATTTTTGTAGTACGTAGATAAATTGCTAATGGGGACTTCTAAAAATTAAAGTTTTGATATTCAGTAAATTATCACTATCATTGTAGTGTAATATAAAGCACGACCACTATGATTTTTAAGAGCGCAGGCAAACGAGGATTGTTCGATGAACAAGAAGCAATAGATTTGATGTCAGAGATGG
>JBCQUO010000059.1:0-12176 GCA_047173955.1 Rikenellaceae bacterium | reverse complement strand
GCCTATTATTATCCGGCTTTTGACACCTCCTCTTTTTAGGCACATATTATTAGATTTATCGGCATTTGGATTCTATCATAAAAATATGTATCTTTGCATTGGACCGAAGGAAGGCTACCATAATAAACACGTAAAATTGTAGGTGTTTGTGGGTTACAACAAGGGCGCATCCGGGACGAGATTTTTCTTTTTTTTGAGCTATATGCGTAGCAGACAACGACTTAACTATATGAATTTTAGTCCCCTACGATCCCCCATCAGGGGATAATGTAAAAGTAGCACCCCAAACTGAAAGTTTACTTTCAAAAGTTTGGGGTGCTACTTTTATATTAAATGTTCACAGAAGGTGAACTGTCGTGTGGGCCCGGGCCGCGAGGGAAAACAAATCACAGCTTGCTGTGCGCCTGCCGGCGTGAGGCAGTCTAGCCTCTTAAACAACATAATTACTTTATCAAGCTCCATCCCGACCAGCTATCGTACAGGGATGGGGTATGTGTTACGGTGGGGGTCTGCGAGACTGAGCGTTCGACGATAGCTACTTTGGCGACCTCTGACTTTATGTAGTCGGCTAGCTCGCCATAACTCACGCGACCTTTAGTCTCTTGGAGTTTTTTGAGAAGGAAGTAGGTGAATATACCATGTCCCTTTTCGTCGTAGGCGAAGGCTGTCTGCTCGCCTGCGGCTGCCGAGAAGACAACGCTATTTCCTCTGGGGGCTATAGGTTTGGTCTTTATAGCTACGCCACGCGCTGCGACCAATGCTTCGCCCTGACGTTTGGTTCCGCTGAAGCAGGCATCTATAAAGAAGGTGACATTTCCCCCTGCATCGCCCAATTTTGCATATAAGTCTTGGAGTTTATAGGCGACATTAAAATTATTGGGCGGACAATCTGTGGGCAGGATATAGCTCTCACCACTCTCTGGGTCGGGTATTCCGTGGCCCGAGTAGTAGAATATCGCCTTTGCCGATCCACCATATGCCTTAAGTACATTGTGCAGCCAATCGACATTACTCACTATCGCCCCAAGGGTTGCATCCTCTATGACCTTAATATTTTTTTCGGGCAGACCGAGTGTACGTCTACAGTACTCCGCAAACATCTGTCCATCGCGAGCTGCATAGTCTACATTGGAGACATTGGCATAGTTCTCGTTGGCGATAATCACCGCAAAGGTGTTGTTGTTGTTGGCAGATGTTTGGGGGATATTTTGGTCCACATCGGCAACTATAGTCGTCGAGGGGGCAGCCACGAGTGTCGGCTCCGAAGTAGAGACCTGTGGCGAAGAGGTGACCACCGAGGGGGCCTCCGCAACAGATTCATATGTACGTGGTCGATCTATTAGAGCTATTTGGGGCCTTGACAAAAGGTCCGAGAAGTGTGGCTCGAGGGGTGGTTTACACTCCACATGTTTGAGGTTGACACAGCTCCTAAAGACATCATCACCCATATTGACATCATCGGCGGCAATCATAAAGTGCGAGAGCTCCGAACAATATTTAAATGCATTGTCACCAATGGTTATGCGTGGAGAGTCGATGGTGACCATCCTAAGCTCCGAGCACTGCGAGAAGGCATTATCACCTATGTAGATCACCGTAGAGGGTATGGCCACCGATTTAATTGAGTAGTTGGCATAAAAAGCCTCCTCACCGATAGCTGCGACCACATACTTATTATAGTTATGGTTCACCTCTCGAGGGATCTCAATAGTCCCTGAGCTGCGGTAAGACTCGGGGGTATACTCCACCAATGTAACGCGATTTTCCCTCAGCACCTCATAGGTAAAACTCCCGACCTTGAATCTCTGCGAGGAGCTTTGCTTGGGTTGTGGTTTTGATGTGGTTGTAGTACGTTTATCTGACGATCTACTATCACTGGAACTTGAAGAACTAGAGCTCGATTTTGAGGTCGAATATTTGGATACCTTCGACGACGAGGGTGTGGGCGCACTCCGACGATCGCCTTGAGCAAAAGAGACCGTAGACAACACTCCCAATAATAGAAACAACAGTAAAAACTTTCTCATTTTTTATGCGCGAATTAATGTTAAAAACTGCACTCACCACAAAAACGCCCCAATATTACTTTAAAAAATATCTACTCGCCATCCACAGCCCACCTCAGGAACCGCTTCGACCACAATACAAAAACAACAATAGCACCCATCACCGCCCCTACTGAGTTGGCAACAACATCCGCCACATCGCACGTGCGACCCATGAGGGGCTGGAGCAACTCGATCGCGATACTATAGAGTATCGAAAGCAGAGTCGACAGCACCAAAACACTCAGACTCAACCTCCTCTTGAACAACAAAAGGGTATAAAGCAGCAAACTATTGAGCCCCAAATAGAAACAGAAATGGACAAATTTATCGAAATATTCTATTTGGGGTGGTTCGATCTCATCCGAAAATTGAACCAACGAGAGCAGAGTAATCAAGATAATATACAAGGTGGTTGTCACCACCGAAACTATCTTCAATCGCCTTCCTCTCATTACTCTACAGTAACCGATTTAGCTAAGTTACGAGGTTGATCTACGTCACGCCCCTTGCACACTGCGATATAGTACGACAGAAGTTGCAAAGGAATTGTCGTCACAAGAGGCTCCAAGCATGGCTCGACTTCGGGGATCTCGATGGTGAAATCGGCGATCTTACTCATCTGCTCGTCACCCTTGGTAACCAACGCGATAACCCTTCCGCTTCTAGCCTTTAGCTCTTGCACATTGCTCAAAACCTTCTCGTACATCTCATTCTTGGTCGCGATAACCACAATCGGCATCTCGGAGTCGATAAGGGCAATTGGACCATGTTTCATCTCGGCCGCAGGGTAACCCTCGGCGTGGATATATGAGATCTCCTTGAGCTTAAGCGCCCCCTCCAATGCCACGGGGAAGTTGTATCCGCGACCTAGGTACAAGAAGTTATGTGCATAGGTAAAGATCTTCGAGAGCTCCTTGATGTGGCCATCACACTCCAAAACCTCGGTCATCTTAGTTGTTATATTGCTAAGTTCGCTAACCAAACGCGAGTACTCCGACTTATCTAGTGTGCCGCGACTACGACCCAACATAAGGGCCAACATCGTGAGCACAGTCACCTGACCCGTAAAGGCTTTGGTCGATGCCACTCCAATCTCTGGACCAACATGTGTATAGGCTCCCGAGTCGGTATTGCGCGCGATAGATGAACCCACAGCGTTACAGATTCCATATACAAATGCCCCCCTCTCCTGAGCCAACTCGATAGCGGCCAATGTGTCGGCTGTCTCGCCCGATTGCGAGATCGCGATTACAACATCTGTTGGCCTGATAACAGGGTTACGATAACGGAACTCCGACGCATACTCAACATCCACAGGGATATCCGCAAAGCTCTCGATGAGCTGCTTGCCGATAAGTGCAGCGTGCCACGAGGTTCCACACGCAACGATAATATAACGAGTTACATTGGTCAAAACATCGTGATTGTCGATGATCGAAGCCATCTTGATTGAGTCTTGACGCATATTGATACGACCTCTCATGCAGTCAGCAATTCGCTTGGGCTGCTCAAAGATCTCCTTCAACATAAAATGAGGGTAACCACCCTTCTCGATCTGACCCAAAGAGAGCTCGACAGTGTGAATTTGGGGGATAACCTCCACATTCTCAATATCGACAACTTTGATCTCCTCTCCTAGGCGGATATGGGCGATCTCACCATCCTTTAGGTATATAACTTTATCTGTATATTCGATGATTGGAGTGGCATCCGAGCCGATGAAAAACTCCCCCTCACCTACACCGACAACCAAAGGGCTACTCTTGCGAGCCGCGATGATTTGGTTGGGTGACTCACGGTCTAGGATCGCAATGGCATAGGCTCCAATGACTTGGTGCAAAGCTACCTGCACAGCGGTCAAAAGATCCAAATCGTTTTGGACCTTAAGGTACTCAATAAGTTGAATAAGAACCTCGGTGTCGGTATCACTTTTAAATGTGCAACCCTTCTCCTCCAAGTTCTCTCTTATAGTTGCATAATTCTCGATAATTCCATTGTGAATTATCGCCAACTTCTCTGACTCCGAGTAGTGGGGATGTGAGTTTCGCTGACATGGCTCGCCGTGTGTCGCCCAACGCGTGTGAGCTATACCGACACTACCTTGGGTATTGCGAGACTCTGCATATGCCTCCAACTCCGAAACTTTACCCTTCTCTTTATACACATTGAGGTTATTCTCTGCATCCAAAAGTGCAACTCCTGCACTATCGTAACCTCTATACTCTAGTCGTTTTAGACCCTTGATAAGTATTGGGTATGCATCTTTACTACCTATATAGCCTACTATTCCGCACATAAATTCTATATTTTTTTATTTTCTACTTAACACAAAGAACCCTTCATCATAAACCCCATACACATTTGGCGGTTACGATGAGGGTCATATTTTGGTGGATAAAAGTTCCACAACAGAAGATAAACAACATCGGATAACCTAGCCGGATCCACTTATTCTTCTTTAACTTATTTGTCAAAATTATATGGATCGTCATCCACAATACAATATCAAAAAAAACTATGATTGTGATGTTCACATGTTGCGTAGCCAACACCCAGTTCACCGCCAAAAATATGATATTAACACTTACAAGTGTCATTAACGACTGTCGAGCTGTCAAACCCAGCGCCAAAAGTTTGTGGTGAAAATGGCTTTTGTCTGGCAAAAAGAGAGGCTTGTGCTCCTTTACTCGGCTCAAAACAACCCTCACAACATCGAAACATGGGATAATCAACATGGTGAATGCGACCACCCAAGAGTAATCCGAAATATATCCAAATCTTTCGCCCTCTAGGCTATGACTCCCCCACAACTTCACAGCCATGACCGAGAGCAAGAAGCCGATAACCAAAGTACCGCCATCGCCCATAAAGATCTTTGAGGTCATTCTCTTTCTGATTCCCAATACATTGTGGTGCCAAAATGGACCCAGCGCACCTAGTGCCGCAATGCAAAAGATGCAATTCACGTAATCGCCACTCAAAAAGAACATAAGAGCATACATTCCAAAAGCCATGATCGAGAGCATCGAGGCTAGTCCATCAATTCCATCTATTAGGTTTATAGCATTTGTAATAAAGACAATCAACACAATGGTAAACACCATACCGATGATCGTAGGGATCGCCCCAACGCCACAAAGGCCATTGAAATCTACGATGCAGATACCCGAATAGACAACCAAACCTGCGGTAATAAACTGATAGAAGAACTTCTCCTTGTATCTCATTCCTTCAATATCGTCATATATTCCAACAAAATATAGGACGATCATCGAGCAGATCACCAACAGAGACTGATTAGAGAGGGTCGCATCTACCCCTTCTACATTAAACATCCCCAACGCAATAGTGCTCACTATTGTTGTGAGGACGATGGCTGGCAGGAAACTTGCGCCTCCCAATCGACTTGCTGATGTTGAGTGCACCTTACGGCTATCTATCTTATCGAGGATTCTATTTTTTAGCGAAACCAACATGACCTTTGGCAAAAAATAGAGCACTATAAACGAACTCACAACAAGCGTAAATAGTAAAACAATATTATGCATAAAATCTTCTTTACTTTAATTTGCGTAAATCCAAACTTCACTTCTCAATCAAACAGCCCCTCTTCGGGTGATCCAAGATGCGTTAAATTTACAAATCCAATCTTTTTTTTACAACTAGGGCCGACAACCAGCCCTACCAAACTCACTTAACTATATGATTAAAAATCATTTATCTATTTTCACATTGGACATAATAAATCCTACAGCCTCATACGTCCTACAAAGATAAACAATATTTATTAAAATATGTACAATTTAAAACATTTTATTTTAACATCTTCATCATTTAGAGTTCGAGAGCATCGAGGTGATATTTATAAAAACCTAAGCTACAGAACACACAATACCAATTTTCTCTATCATCGCCCCTATCGAAATTAATTCCTCGCGACTCACCTTCTCTATTGTATCGCATGGGGTGTCACGATCTATGGAGTAGACCATCACCTTTCGTGGGGCGATCTCCGCTATCGCCTCGACCCATGCACGCAGCTCTTCTGGGGTGGTGTTGTCTACCACTTGGCCATCTATTGTGCCGCGCAGAAACATCGTCTGAACAATCAATTCCCCCTCAAAACTCTTCATTTGGTCGATCACCCCACGCGTAGTGTAGAGCTTCGATGCTGGATTGTTCATCTTTTGAGCCGTGGAGTCGATCGCTGAATCTAGCTTAAGGATGTTGTTATCTACCCTCTTGAGCGCCCTAACTACGGACTCCCGGCCCAACATCGTGGCGTTGCTCAACACCGAGACTTTGGCCTTGGGGGCGTATAGATCCCTCAGGCGAAGTGTGTCATATATAATCTCCTCGAAGTGAGGATTAAGTGTAGGCTCTCCATTGCCTGCAAATGTGATAACATCGGGGAGCTCTCCGTCGTTTTTCATCTTCTCGAGGCGGGCCTCTAGTGCCTCGACCACCTCTGCGCGGCTATTGAAGTGGTTATCTCCGCGATTGTCGGCATTCCACCCACATTCACAATATATGCAATCGAAGTTACAGATCTTCGAAAACGAGGGCAACAGATTAACACCCAGCGATATGCCCAACCTACGAGATCGTATGGGGCCAAAAATTATTTCATTAAAGAGTACAGTCATAAGGCAAATGTACACATTTTTCTGAGAATGGTGAAATTTCTATATAGAGATGTTTTAAAATCATAGTTTCAACTATTGAGGCCTTATTGTAGATCGTTGATAGGTGGATAAGATTTTGAAGATGGCGTAGAGGGCTCTGCAAGGAGCATATATTAAGCATGTGACTAAAGAGGGCTCTGCGCTATCTTTAAAATATCGCCACCTTGCAATGATCTACAACTGTCAATAAGTTGTGAATAACTTATCTCGACTAAATGTCAATAAAGCAAATAGTAGATATATCTTTGTAAAAAATTAAGATTAAACTCAAAATCAAGATCAAGATCATGAATAATAAAAAAGAGATGTTTATCGTAAAGCGCGACGGCGAGAAGGTCACCTTTTCGATAGACAAAATCAAAAACGCTATCCGCAAAGCCTTCCTTTCGGTTGGTAGCTTTGCGACCAACGACGATTTGGTCCAGATCCTAAGTCGCGTAGAGCTGCACTCGGGTATGACAGTCGAAGAGGTACAAAACCAAGTCGAGATATCACTTATGGCGGAGAAGTACTTCTCGGTAGCAAAGTCATTTATGATCTATCGTCAACAACACACCGAGGATCGTGACACGCGCGATAGACTTCAATTCTTGATTAACTACTGCAATGCCGAGAATGCCGCTACAGGTAGCAAGTATGACGCAAATGCAAATGTCGACAAGAAGAATATCGCCACACTCATCGGCGAGCTCCCCAAGTCGGGCTTTATCCGCCTGAACCGCAGATTGCTCACCGACCGAATTAAGGATATGTATGGCAAAGAGGTTGCGGACAAGTATGTCAATATGTTGACCAACCACTTCATCTATAAGAACGACGAGACGAGCCTTGCTAACTACTGCGCTTCGATCACTATGTATCCATGGTTATTGGGTGGCACAATGTCTATTGGCGGCAACTCAAAGGCTCCATCGAACCTCAAATCGTTCTGCGGAGGCTTTGTCAATATGGTCTTTATCGTCTCGAGTATGTTGAGCGGCGCATGCGCTACGCCCGAGTTTTTGATGTATCTCAACTACTTCATAGCCCAAGAGTATGGCGCTGAGTACTACAAGGAGTCGGACAAAATCGTCGACCTCTCGACTCGCCAACGCTCTATTGACAAGATGATTACCGACTGTTTCGAGCAGATCGTATACTCTATTAACCAACCCACGGGAGCGCGCAATTTTCAAGCTGTTTTTTGGAACGTTGCCTACTACGATAAATTCTACTTCGAGAGTCTCTTTGGGGAGTTTATGTTCCCCGATGGATCGCGTCCCGATTGGGATTCGCTGTCGTGGTTGCAGAAGCGATTTATGAAGTGGTTCAATGCCGAGCGTAACAAAACACCCCTTACCTTCCCAGTCGAGACAATGGCTTTGTTGGCCGAGAATGGCGACGCTAAGGATAAGGAGTATGGCGATTTCGTGGCCGAGATGTTGGCCGAGGGGCACTCGTTCTTTACATATATGAGCGACAATGCCGACTCACTTAGTAGCTGCTGCCGCCTGCGCAACGAGATCCAAGACAATGGCTTTAGCTATACGTTAGGCGCTGGAGGAGTCTCTACGGGATCGAAGAGCGTCCTAACGATCAACCTTAACCGCTGTATTCAACACGCTGTGCGCCTCAACAAGCCATATTTGGAGTCATTGGAGGAGACCGTAGATCTTGCTCATATGGTCCAAATGGCATATAACGAGAACCTTAAGGAGCTGCACAGCAAAGGTATGTTGCCACTCTTCGATGCTGGGTATATCAATATGAAGCGCCAATACCTCACCATCGGTGTCAATGGATTGGTCGAGGCTGCGGAGTTTATGGGTATCGAGATATCAGATAATGAGCGCTACGAGAAGTTCGTGCAGGAGATCTTGGGACTTATCGAGACCTACAACAAGAAGTACCGCTCGAAGGAGGTGATGTTTAACTGCGAGATGATCCCAGCCGAGAACGTCGGTGTTAAACATGCTAAATGGGACCGCGAGGATGGCTTTGTTGTGCCACGCGACTGCTACAATAGCTACTTCTATGTGGTTGAAGATGAGAAAACTAATATCTTGGATAAGTTCCGCCTCCATGGCCGCAAATATATCGACCACCTCACGGGAGGTTCGGCTCTGCACATGAACCTTTCGGAGCACCTTTCTCAGCCTCAGTATCGTTCACTGTTGCGCACAGCGGCTACCGAGGGGTGTAACTACTTCACCTTCAATATCCCCAACACCATCTGCAACGAGTGTGGACATATCGACAAGCGTTATTTGAAGGCGTGCCCCAAATGTAACAGCGAGAATATCGACTTTATGACACGCATCATCGGATATATGAAGCGCGTGAGCAACTTCTCGTCACCTCGCAAAAAGGAGGCCGCAAAGAGATTTTACGCTTCGGCACAAGAGTAGTTTGGGTGTGTTGAAATTTGCTAGTTTCGATATTGTTTTCCAAGAGGTACCCGACGAGGTGACGCTGGCTCTCAACATCTCGGGGTGCCCCAATTGCTGCCCGGGATGTCACTCCGCGCACCTGATGGAGGATGTGGGAGAGGAGCTCTCGGAGGAGAATATGGGCAATCTGATCGAGAGCTACCGAAGCTCCATAACCTGCGTGTGCTTTATGGGGGGAGATGCTGAGCCCGAAACAATCGAGAGGTTGGGAGAGTTCGTACATAGGGAGTATGGCCTCAAAAGTGCTTGGTACTCAGGACGCAATATCTCTCCTCAGGACCCTTCGACGTTGGACTATGTTAAGTTGGGGGACTATAGGGCTGAGTGCGGAGGGCTGAGCTCTCCGACAACCAACCAACGGATGTATAGAGTCGTCAATGGCCGCTTCGAAGATATCACCTCTCGCTTTTGGGGATCACAGAGGTTTTAGGGTTATGGTCCATTAACATCTGGAAAACTGGGAGTTAAAAAATTACAGTTTAGTTAAAATCAGTCACACGTTAAGTTTGGGGGTTGATTTAAGTATAATCTTTTCGCTTTGGATTTCAAACACCTGTGGTGTTTGAATAAATTTTAAGGATCAATTAGTTTCGCAAATTTATTTGCAGAAAATAATTGACCCTTAAAATCTTAGAACGACAAGTTCTAAGTCCAAAGCGCAGGGAAGGACAAACCACAGCTTGCTGTGCGCCCGCCGGCGTGAGGCAGTCTCTGGTTTTGACGAGCACAAAATAATTAAAAAATAAATTTATGAAGAATTACAAAAAAATAAACCCCATGGAGATGCCCGACAATGTTATTAAACTCATTGGTCGCGACTGGATGTTGATTGGCGCAGGGGACGAGACCAAATCCAACGCTATGACTGCCAGCTGGGGAGCTTTGGGCTACTATAGCAACAAATGTATGGCTACGGTCTACGTGCGCCCCGAGCGTTACACGAACGACTTCATGGAGAGCGCGTCGCACTTCACCCTCACGGTGTTGGAGGAGCAGAAGCACGATGCTCATATGATCTTTGGCAAGATGTCGGGACGCGACAACGACAAAGCGGCGTTGGCAGGATTGACACCTATTTTCACGGAGGATGGCAACCCTACATTTGCTGAGGGACGTATCGTGATTGAGTGTCGCAAGATCTTTGCTCAGACGATGGGCGAGGAGTCTTTTGTCGACAAGGATGTCTATAACAAATGGTATGGCGGAGGCCACGGAGGAGACCACATCTTGTATATGGGCGAGATCGTCAATCTATGGATTAGGGAGTAGAGGGGGCAATAGCCTCTAAATAATTAGTGTATAAACAATATCAGAAATTGTTTTCACACTTTTTTTTGTAACTTTGTATATCTATGAATAATACATAATACCAATGAAACCAACCAAACTACTATTTGCACTGCCCCTTGTAGCTTGTTCTACATCGCTCATGGCCAAGCAGAAGCAACCCAATGTGATCGTTATTATGGTCGACGACCAAGGTTATCAAGACCTCGGATGTTATGGATCACCCCTCATCAAAACCCCTGCTATAGACAAAATGGCTAGCGAGGGTCTGCGCCTAACTGACTTCTACCAAACATCTTCGGTTTCGAGTGCATCACGTGCAGGTATACTCACAGGTCGCTTGAACTCTCGCAATGGAGTGCCCAAAGTTTTTTGGCCCAACGAGGATGGTATGCCTTGCGACGAGCTTACAATCGCTGAGCTTCTCAAGGAGCAGGGCTACGCCACAGCGTGCGTCGGAAAGTGGCACTTGGGTGACACCCCAGACCATATGCCCACAAGCCAAGGTTTCGATGAGTTTTTCGGAATCCCATTCAGCAACGATATGTTTATCGGCAACCAACACACCTTCTCCAAAGATGTTGTGTTCAGAGAGGGATGGACACTCGAGCAGGCCAAAGGAGATCAACAAGCTACCAAAAAAGGTGGCATCGGTGCGGCTCGTAAACATGGCGTAGCATACAAAGTACCTTTGGTTGAGGGGCGCGAGATCGTGGAGTATCCATGTGACCAAGCGACCTTGACTCGTCGCTACTTCGATCGCGCAATAGAAATTGCCAAGAGAAACATCGAGGCCGATCAACCATTCTTCACATACATCACCCCTGCAATGCCACATATCCCACTCTTCGCATCGGAGCAGTTCAGAGGCAAGAGCGCTAGAGGATTGTATGGAGACTGTATCGAGGAGATCGACTGGAATGTCGGCCGCCTCCTTTCGGCATTGGACGAGATAGGTGCATCGGAGAACACAATCGTTGTCTACACATCGGACAATGGCCCATGGTTGCAAAAAGAGGCTGAGGGCGGTAGTGCAGATCCTTTGCGTGGCGGAAAGTTCCTCTACTACGACGGTGGCGTGCGCGTCCCTTGTATCATCAAGTGGAACGGAACAATCCCTGCTGGAACAGTGAGCGACGCAGTGGTTAGAAGCGTGGACTTCCTCCCAACATTTGTCGGATACGCAGGTGGCAAACCTACACACAAACTCGATGGACAAGATATATCTAAATTCCTCTCTAATCCCAAAAAGACAAAGGGGCTAGATGAATATGTTTATGTCAACAACGGAAGGGTTATTGGCGTGCGCAAGGGAGAGTGGATCTACCTTCCATACACCGGTACAGGAGGTAAGAAAGATCAACCCGAGCTCTTTAATATCAAAGAGGATATCTCTGAGAAATCAAACGTGATCTCTTCAAACCCAACAGTCCTCGCCGAGATGAAGGTGCTCTTCGACAAACATGTCGCAGATAGCCCACAACCCAAGGAGTAACATCGACTTCACCGAGTTTCAGCGCTGTTTAAGGGGCTGAGTTAAGAGGCTGGGCTGCCTCACGCCGGCGGGCGCACAGCAAGCTGTGATTTGTCCTCCTTGCGGTTAGGTGTGTTTGCTGTGAGCGCGGAAGTTCACCTCTGGTGAACGCATAATATAAAAAGAGTGTCACGAACCTTGAAAATAAATTTTCGGTTCGTGACACTCTTTTTATATTACCCCCTCTGAGGGG
>JBCQUO010000058.1:0-12443 GCA_047173955.1 Rikenellaceae bacterium | reverse complement strand
TAGATCCTATCCTAAAAGAGTATATACTCAAACAGATGAAGATGCTCCGTTTGGAAAAGAATAATGAGTTTGCAATCAAAGAGGTTTACGATGCAGAGTCATTTGAGGAGAATGCTAAGGTGCTATTTAATATCACAGGAGCTTCTGTTGCAAGATGCTGTATTGTTGATAATGCCTTATTGCCAGCAAGAGTAAACCAACACGTAGCTATTATTAGACCTAAAGCAGGCGTTGTATTGCCAAAATATCTTATGTATATGCTTATCATAGGAAAAGAAGAGCTATTAACTATTGCCAAGGGAGCGACATCGAGAGAAGCGATTACCAAACTGCAATTAGAAGAGTTTGCAATACCACTAGCAACTATTGATGAACAAAATAAAATAGTAGCAAAAATAGAAAAACTAGAGGCAGAAATAGCCAAGGCACAAAACGTGATAGATAAAGCACCCGAGCAAAAACAAGCTATACTAAAAAAAATACTTATAAATGAAAGATGTAATATCAAGGGTACTGTCGTTTAATGGTATATCGCTGCTAATAGGAATTATTGGCGGTATATTTGGTGTTGTTTCTATTTTTATAGACTGGACTGCTCTTGTTAGCATTAAGTGGCTTATAGCGGCTATTGTGATATTTGTTTTTGTCGTGCTAATACTTGTCAAGATTATAAATGATGCAGGAGCTAAACTAAAGACTCATAGCAGCGGAAAATTCAAGGTTATAAGTATTATCAATAATGGGGAGATAGTTCTTACCGAGAATAGTCCACTTCTACCTCATAACACTATGGTCTCAATTTATTTTATTGACAATATCTGTGAGGTCTTTGTAGGTTCAGCTTACGTGTATCACGTGCAAGATGAATACACACAGATTAAAATTAAGATGATTGATGAGGAATTTAAAGAGGGATATAAATCTGTTGTTAAGTCGCTCGAAAAAGGCGATGCTAAAACACTTAAAAATATAATAGTCCGTAACATTGTTAAAATAGATAGCTATGCAGTTTAAAACCCCACAAATACAAGATATAAAAGACGTAAGAGTCGCTGCTGTTATTCAGCCTGGTAAGATTGTCATTAATAAAGGCTCAAATGATGGTGTCGTAAAATCAATGGAATTTGTAATCTTTGAACAAGGTCCAGATATTATCGATCCCATATCTAAAAAAAGTCTCGGTAAATTAGAGAATGTAAAAGGCGAGTTTAAAGTCTTTCACATTCAAGACAGCATAACGACATTGCTTTCAAAGAAAACTATTAATAAGACTTTGTTCGAATCACTTGCGGCAGAAGATACAGAAATCACTTTAATAAAGTCTGTAAAAGAAGGAGATTGTGCAAGAGTAATAAATATCTCGTACAATTACGAGTAGCATATTCCGCCCAATAATCTTTCCCCACCAAACAGATGTGGGGAAAATGTGGGGAAGAAATGGTAAAAGAAAAACGCAACAGGCTGCATATTAGCTTGTTGCGTTTTTACAATGAGGTCCGAAGCGGATTCGAACCGCTGTACAAGGTTTTGCAGACCTTTGCCTAGCCACTCGGCCATCGGACCATTATTTCCTAAAATAACATAAACTTAAGCCTCACTCGGTAACTCTATTAAATTTGATCAATAAAGTTTACCTCATTTAATCAAGGTCTTTCACCCAATAAGTGTCGCCTCTCAATCGAGAACTTCCACTCAATAAAATCTAGCCACTTGGAGCCTGTTTTGTTATTTCGGTGTGCAAATATAAGCAAATGTTTTTAATTAGCAAAATTTATGGGCAAAGTTCATCGAAAAATATCTATTTTATCTCTGTATATGCCCAATTCAACCCCTGTGATCCCCATGTTGGGTCGCTAACTCACGCCCCGAAGTTGAGGTTTTACTCCACCTTGAAACTGCGTTTGGTGTAGTAAATTCCCTCCGAAATGGCGATCAGATCTCCGTTTTGGTTGGTGACAGTCACGCGGCTATTGTATAGTGTTTTGCGACCATAGACCTCGACCGCTTCGGCTGTGAGGGTGTCGCCTTCGAATGCCGCGGCTAGGAAACGTATGTCGGATTGGATTGATACAGAGCCTATTTGGTTGTGGTTGGCCATGGCTGCCATTGTGATGTCGGTCAGCAAGAAGATCGCTCCGCCATGGGCTGTATTGCCGCCATTGAGGTGGCGATGTTCGATTTTGAGCTCCATGATTGCATGTTGATCGTTTAGCTCTTTGAGGATAACACCAGCCTCGTTGGCATAGATGTCGTGTTTGTAGATCTCTTCGAAGGTCATGATTTTAGGTGTTTGTGAAACAAGATATAGGCAAAGGTAGTTTTTTTTGGGGAGAGCCACCAATATTTCGGTATATTTTTTGTTCGTAGCCAACATTAAATGGCGTGATAGCGGCGAAAAAGAATGTGTTGATCTCTGCGCGCGCCCCAAAAGGATGGCATATGTATAAAATAAAATTTTTGATTTGTGGGGCCGTGGCGTGTATCGCTATGGCCTGTGTGCACAAGCAGAGGGGCAGCGCTACGATGCCTCCAATCGGTGTTGAGGTTGCTCAGGCTCAGCGGAGTAGTATCTGCGATAGGGTAGAGGTCGCGAGCCAAGTGGCGAGCATGTATGATGTGGTGATCCAGCCGCGCATAGATGGTTTTCTGAACGCCATAAACTATAGCAAGGGGATGCCTGTGAGCCGTGGAGATCTGTTGTTTGTGATCGATCCTAGCCAATACAATATCTCTCTGCTGGCTTCGCGGGCTGACCTCCAAAAGGCTGAGGCTGAGGAGCGTTTGGCCTATCGTAACTACGAGAGGGCGCTCCCTTTGGTGGGAATAGATGCTATTAGTCGGAGCGATATGGATCAATATTCGGCCACACATAGTGCTGCGCGAGCCTCTGTAGCCTCGGCGCGCGAGATGGTCAATAACGCAAAACTCAATTTGGGTTACACAAAGATCTATGCCCCAATTGATGGTCTTGTGGCTGAGAGTCCAGCCAATGTGGGCGACTACGTGGGCCCTTCGACAGCTCTGAGCACACTCACGACAATCTCCTATATAGATACCGTGGAGGTCGCAATCCCAATCCCCTCGCCAATCTATATGCGCAATGTAACCTCCAGTAGTCAAGACTCTTATGATAATTCGGAGCTCTTGTCCGATATCGAGTTGACGCTTTCGGGGGGCGAGAGGTATGAGTACGAGGGTGAGTATTACTATACCCAGAAGGATACCCCCACCTCCTCCTCTACGGTTGTTGTTGTGGCAAAGTTTCCCAACCCCGACCGCAAATTGAAGTCGGGGATGTTTGCTAGGGTGAAGAGCAATATCGGCCCCGAGCGCGAAGTGGTCACCGTTCCGCAAGTGGCTGTGAGTCAAACGCAAGGTGTAAACTCGGTGTGGGTTATGGCCCCCGATAGTGTTGTGGAGTTTAGGGAGGTTAGCTTGGGGGCGACTATGGGCGAGGATTGGATTATTGATTCGGGGGTCGATATGGGTGAATATGTGTTGCTCACGGGTCAGCTCAAGGTGCATAATGGGGCTAAGGTGGCTCCGCAAAACAAGTAGGCGTTATGGGTAAATTTTTTATTTCAAAGCCGATATTTGCCATCTCTATGGCTATTGTGTTGGTGCTTTTGGGTGTGATCTCGATCTCCAATCTCGCCATCGAACAATATCCCGATATCACCCCTCCTGTGGTGGAGGTCACCGCCTACTACGATGGAGCCGATGCCGAAACGGTTAATAACACTGTAGCCACCCCCATTGCCCAAAGTGTAATGGGTGTGAGCGACCTACTCTATATGCAGACGACAAGTGCCAACGATGGCACTATGACCCTCGAGGCACTCTTCGAGATCGGCACAGATCCCGACATAGATGCTATCCTTACCCAAAATCAGCTCTCCACGGTCACCTCCTCGTTGCCCGAAAGTGTCGAGGAGCAGGGTATTGTGACGCAAAAGACCCTCCCCAACTTCTTGATGATCTATACGCTCTATAGCGATGGTCGCTACGATGGCTCCTTTTTGACCAACTACGCATATCTCAACCTCCAGAACGAGCTTCTCAAGATCAGTGGCGTGAGTAAAGTGGTGATTATGGGAGTGGGGGAGTATGCTATGAGGGTGTGGGTCAATCCCGAGCTGATGGCCTATTATGGTTTGTCTCTGTCCGAGGTGGCCGCGGCCATAGAGGTTCAGGGTGGTGTCTACCCAGCAGGAAAATTCGGCAGCGAGCCCAATGGCGGCCGTGCGACATTTACATATACGGTGACCCTGCCTGCCCAGATCCAAACAGCCGAGGAGTTTGGCGATGTGATCATTAGGGCCTCGGCCCAAGGCGAGGTGGTGCGGTTGAGCGACGTGGCGACTATCAACTTCGGAAGCGAGACCTACGATGTGGTCTCGAACTATGGCGATGAACCCTCGGCGATGATTATGATCTACCAATCTCCGGGGAGCAACGCCATAGATGTGGGCGACGAGGTGCGTGCGACGATCGCTCGACTCTCCGAGAGGCTCCCCGATGGAGTCGCTTTCGAGAGTGTTGTCGACACCACAACAAGTGTGATGGCAGGGATCAAGGATATCTTCAAGACTTTGATTATCGCCCTTTTGCTTGTTATATTTATTATCTACCTCTTCTTGCAGAGTTGGAGGGCTACGATCATCCCCCTTGTGGCTATCCCTGTGTCGCTCATCGGGGCCTTTATCCTCTTCCCCGTTATGGGCTTCACGATCAATATCATCTCTTTGTTGGGGCTGGTATTGGCCATTGGACTTGTTGTCGACGACGCTATTGTGGTTGTTGAGGCTGTGCAGGTCAATATCTCCAAAGGGATGTCCCCTCGTAAGGGGGCTGTCGAGGCGATGAAAAGTGTCTCGTCACCGATCATCGCTACCACTATTGTTTTGTTGGCGGTCTTTGTCCCCGTGTCGTTGGTGGGGGGAGTGAGCGGAGAGCTCTTCGAGCAATTTGCAGCTATCATCTCGCTGTCGGTTATCATCTCGGCATTCAACGCCCTGACCCTCTCACCAGCCCTGAGCTCTATGCTTCTGCGCGGTGGAGAAAATAAAGATAATCCCTCACCGCAAAAGGGGCTCTTTGGGGCTTTTAATCGAGGTTTCGACTCCTCGATGAAGAGCTACTCCTCGACTATTGGCCGTGTTGTGAGTCGCGTAGGGGTGGTGATTGCGTTTTTGGTTGTTGTCGTTGTGGCTATTGTTTTTATGTGGAGGTGGCTGCCAGCAGGTTTTTTGCCCGAAGAGGATCAAGGCTATGTGATGGTTATGGTCGAGACAACCGAAAATAGAGCTTTGGGGCAGACCCAAAAGATCATGTCCCAAGTCGACGATGTTATTGTGCAGCTTCCCGAAGTCGAACTCACATGTTACGCTGCAGGTTTCAATATGATCGCCAATGTCGCCTCGACTAATTGTGGAGTCATCTTCGTGAAGTTGGTCGACTACTCCAAGCGTACCAAAACAGCCTCGCAGATCGCCCAGCAGCTCAACGAGGAGCTATATATGGGTGTGAGTAGCGCTCAGAGTTACGCCTTTATCCCCCCAGCCATTCCCGGTTTGGGGCTCACCTCGGGGGTAACCTTCGAGGTGCAGGATCTCGAGGGGCGAGGCGAGGAGTACCTCTACGGCCAAACTCAGATGTTTATGGACTCACTGCGCCATAACCCGATCATCGGGAGCGTGACAACTCAATATAGCCACGGAATTCCACAGCGTGAATTGGAGGTCGATATCGCCCACGCCCTCAATCTGGGTGTTGACCTCTCGCAGCTCTACACCGAACTTGGGGCATACCTCGGAAGTAGCTATATCAACAATTTCAACCGCTTCGGAAGGCTCTACCAAGTCTACATAGAGGCGGCCCCTGAGTTTCGCATAGATAGTCGCTCGTTGGAGAGTTTCTACATAGCCAACAGCGAGGGTGAGCAGATCCCCATCTCGTCGTTTGTGAGTGTGAGGGATGTGACTGGCGTGGAGTATGTGTCGCAATTTAACCTCTACCGCTCGATCTCGATCACGGTGATACCAGCCGCCAAATCGTCGACCACCGATGCGATGAATGAGATCCAAACCCTTAGCGACCAGATCCTCCCTCCCGACATAGATATAGCTTGGAGTGGTGTCTCGTTCCAACAAAATGAGGCCTCGAAGGGTGGAAATATGATCTATATATTTATCCTATGCTTCGTATTTTTGGTCTTGGCAGCGCTCTATAACTCATGGGGGTTGCCCCTCTCGATTCTCTTTAGCGTTCCTATTGCGGTGTTTGGAGCGTTGCTCTTTGTGGGGGGTGCGCATATGTTCAATTCGTTGTATGTCAACGATGTATATATGAATATATCGCTAATTATGTTGATCGCCTTGGCGGCCAAAAATGCGATCTTGGTTGTGGAGTATGCCAACCGCATGTTCTTTGAGGAGCGCATGGAGCTTCGCGAAGCGGTCAAAGAGGCTGCCCGATTGCGAGTCAGACCAATCCTCATGACCGCCTTCGCCTTTGTGTTGGGCGTTATGCCGCTGGTCTTTGCTTCGGGGGTCTACGCTACGGCTCGCAATATAATCGGCATGGCTCTGGTCGGAGGTATGACCGTAGCGACAATCTTTGGAATATTTCTATATCCGACGCTATACTATATTGTGGCCAAAGCGGCCAATTTTGAGCGAATGAGAGAAAAAATGGATAAGGAGGAAAAGTTATGAGAGAAGTGATCTATATATTGTTTATATCTTTGGGCATCAGCTGTTCGCCCAAATTGCAAAGCCCTGTTGTGGAGCTCCCCGAGGAGTATACCTATTGCGACGATTGCTCTGCCGAAGGGTACCCCATAGAGGAGCGGTGGTGGGAGATTTTCGACAACGCGAAGCTTAACGAGGCGGTGCAGATCGCCCTCGACAATAACCGCGACTTGGCTGCTGCTTTGGCAAATGTTGAGGCGGCACGCAACCACGTGCGTGTGGCCAAGGCGGAGTTCCTTCCCTCGCTCTATTTCGGTGCCGAGGTCGAGGCCTATCGCATAAATGGCGAGACAACACAAGAGTATAGCGCCACGCCTGCTATCAAATGGGAGCTATCGCTGTTTGGTAAACTTCGCAATAGTCGCAACGCTGCCATTGCTGAATACCTCTCCAAAGAGTGGGGCTATCGTGCCGCTATTTTGTCGCTCACGGCAGATGTTTTAACGACAATTTTTACGTTAAATCAATACCAACAGAGCTACCAAATAGCCCAACGAAGCTATCAATTACGTCGCGAGGCAACAGCTCTGGTCGACTCCATGTATCGCTACGGAATGAGCGATGGGGTAGTACTCCAACAGGCGTTAAGCATGGTCTTTAGCGCACAAAGCGAGATGGTTAAGTACCAAAGGGCTGTGGCTCAAACCCAGCTTGCCCTAAACCTCCTCTTGGGGCAGAACTCATCCTATGAGCTCCCCGATTTCTCGTTCGGCCACACCTCCCTACCCTCTGTCCCCGTGGGGATACCCTCGGATCTGCTCGAACGTAGGCCCGATGTCATGGAGAGCTACTACGCGGTCTCCTCTGCGGCCTACGATGTGGGTGTTGCGCGCGCATCGCGCTTCCCCTCTTTCACCCTCACCGCCGATGGCGGTTTTGTGATCGAGACCCTCAAAGATCTATCCTCGGCCAAACCCATAGGGTGGAGCATAGTGGGGGAGTTGACTCAACCGATCTTCAACTTCGGAGCTCTCAAAAGTAGTGAACAGGTTTATACACAAGAGTATATAGCGGCAATGAATAGCTACGAGCAGTCGATCCTCTCGGCTCTGAGCGACGTGGAGACCTCCCTTGTCGATATATCAACCTATCGTCAAGAGCTCCTCTTGGCCCACTCACTCGTCGAGGCGAACGCCAAAATAGCAGAGTCAACAGCGGCCCTATATGCCCGAGGGTTGGGTAACTACCTGAGTGTCATAGATGCCCAGCGCGAACTCTACGCCTCGCAGATAGATTACCAAGAGCTCCTCACACAACAGTACATAAACTACGTGTCACTCGTTAAATCACTCGGTGGAGGGTTTTGATGAGTGCTCTTAGTGGCTGGTTCACCATTCATCATTTATCATTCATCATTGCCAATTCCGAACAATCGCATTGCGTTGGCGGTGGTTATGGTGGCGACCTCCTCTGCGCTCACCCCTTTGAGTTGGGCTATAAAGTCTCCGATGAGTGGGATGTACGATGATTCGTTTCGTTTGCCGCGGTGGGGTGTGGGGGTTAGGTACGGAGCATCGGTCTCGAGGAGTAGATCTTTGAGGGGGATCTCTCTGGCCACCTCTGCGAGCTTCGACTTCTTGAATGTCACAACGCCCCCTATGGCAAAGAGGAAATCGCCGAACCCTTTAATCGTTTTGTAGGCCTCCACGTCGCCCGAATAGGCGTGAATCACTCCTCTGAGTCCTCGCCCTTTGTACCCTTCGAGGATCGCTATTGTAGACTCCCATGCGTCGCGCACATGTATGGCTACGGGCAGGTCAAACTCCAACGACATATCTAGCTGTGCGGTGAACGCCTCGCGCTGCTGCGCCTCGAAATCTTGGCTCCAATATAGATCCATGCCGATCTCTCCGACCGCTATATAACGTTTGTGGTTGGCGGTGAGCTCATGGCGCACCATCTCGACCTCCTCTTGCCACCTCTCGGGGAACTCATTGACCGAAGTGGGGTGTAGGCCGACCATTGGGAAGCATATGCCGCGGAACTCATCGGCCATAGCGTTCATCTGCGCGCGGCTTTGAGAGTCGACATCGGGGAGGAGGATTTTGTTGACTCCAGCCTCTATGCTTCGTTGTATAACCTCTCGGCGGTCTGTGTCGAAAGCAGGGTCGTAGAGGTGTGCGTGTGTATCTATGTAATTCATCTGTATTGCGTTACGTCGTGAAAAAAGTGTTACGGAATTAGGTCGAGGGGTATTAACCTCTCGTACCTGCACCCCGGGAGTAGCTTCACGGCATCGGAGAGTTCGAGCCCGATCATCATAGCCGATAGTTCACCTATGGGGAGTCCCGAAACGCTGGCTAGTGTGTTGATGTGCAGAGGTTCGTCGTTGACGAAATACTTTAGCATGGTCGCCTCCTGTGGGGTTAACTGCAGAGGTGCGACCGATGCTTGGGGTTTGACATCTTCGTCGAGGTCCCACATCAGTTCGCGGATAATATCGGCTCCGCTGAGGATCGCTGTGGCAACCCTATTGGCAATTAGCTTGTTGCACCCCGTCGACATGAAATCTGTGATGCGCCCGGGGACAGCGCCCACGATTCGGTTGTAGCCATGCGCAGTCTTGGCGGTGACCATTGCCCCTCCGCTTTCGGGCGACTCCACGATTATCGTAGCGCCGCTATATCCAGCTATGATCCTATTTCGCGATATGTAGAAGCGTCCGTTGTGTGAGATCTGCGAATGTAGCTCCGTGACGAGTGCCCCTCCAGACTCAATGATCTCGTTGGCAAGCGAGGTGTGTTGAGCAGGGGTTATGGAGTTTAGAGGCGAGGGTAGCACAGCTATGGTGGCGACCTTGTAGTGTAGGGCTGCGCGGTGAACAGCCGAGTCGACCCCAAAAGCGAGTCCACTCACGAGAACCGAGTTGGGCACGCACTCCGCAATCTCCTTAACTATCACATCGCACGCTCGGTGTCCATAGGGGGTGATCTTGCGTGTGCCGACGATCGAGACAGCGCGGTTATTGAGAATATTGATGTTGCCCTTGACGTACAAAACATGGGGGTAGTCATTCGTCTCGCGCAGGAGTTGTGGGTACTCCTTGTCGGTCGATGCTACAGGGATGATCCCATTTTTGTCGCAATATGCCATCTCGCTTTTTGCAGCCTCCAATCCCGAACGTTTGATGATCTCTTTGGCTACCGAGGGCTTGAGTTGAGCGAAGTGTATGAGCTCCTCCTCGGTTGCCGAGAATATATTTTCGGCCGATGAGAAGCACTCCAAAAGGTGGGCGATTCCATTGGCTCCAAGGCGTGGGGTGAGGGTGAGAGCTATGTCGTAAATATTTGCCATATTAGTGGTGTAGTAATTTTCTAGCCATAAAAGTATATAAAAATAATTTAACAAGAGGTTTAAAGAGCCAAAAGATCGAAAAAATATCTATCTTTGTATCTGAGAAATAATATCAGCTATGGAAAATAATACAACTATATTGGAGGGCTTCGCAACGGCCCCAACTCAAAGCGAGGTGAATGCGTTGCTGGAGAGTATCAAATCTAAAGTGTCGCAGAACACCAATTCGGAGGTCTACAAACTCTGCTATTCGTTGATCGACCTCACCACGCTAGCTAGCGAAGATTCTATCGACTCTGTTCGCTCGTTTGCACGTTCGGCGGTCGATTTTCTCTCGGAGCGTCCCGATATTCCACCTGTGGCATCGCTGTGTGTCTACCCTCCATTTGTAGAGGTCGTGGGGTTGGAGATAGATGGTACACCTCTGAAAATCACAGCCGTAGCGGGTGGATTCCCTTCGTCGCAAACATTCATGGAGGTCAAAGCTCTGGAGAGTGCCATGGCCGTGGAGAGTGGTGCTGACGAGATAGATGTGGTACTCAATGTGGGTATGATGCTCAGTGGTCGCTACGAAGAGGCTCAAAGCGAGATCGCCCTTTTGCGTGACGAGGTGGGGGCCGATACGGTACTTAAAGTGATCTTGGAGTCGGGCGCATTGGCCGAGCCTAGCCTTATATATATAGGTGCGATGTTGTCGATGTGTGCAGGCACAGACTTCGTAAAGACCTCTACAGGCAAGCAATCCCCTGCTGCAACACCCGAAGCGGCTGTTGTGATGTGTCTAGCAATCAAGGAGTTTTATGAGAAAAGAGGTGCGAAAATAGGCTTTAAAGCGGCAGGTGGAATCCGCACGGCTCAAGACGCAGCGTTGTACTACACCATCGTTGGTGAGATCTTGGGTGAAGGGTGGTTGACCCCCGATCTTTTCCGTCTGGGAGCCTCTAGTTTGGCCGCGGAATTGGTGGCCGAGATTGACAGGAGTTAGTGTCAAAAAGGGACAAAATACAATAGAGACGCAATTCAATTCAATATCAATACCATTTATGTGTGATTTGCTATTGTGGGTTGTGTAAATGCTAAAAAAAACGAATAAAAAGCACTTTTTTGATATAAAAAAGTTGCGCATTCGTTTTTTTTTTGTAACTTCGCATTAACATCAAAAGTGTGTTGAGTGTACTTGTGGGGGTTATTGTGTTATTTGAATGTTTTAGGTGAGGGTGAATAATGTGTGGACGAAGGGCCCAAATTCATAGATTAAGGGGCTGTTTGTATGAAAAATATATTAACTAACTAAAAATATATTAACTAACTAAAAATATGAATTAACAAAAAAAATGCGTATGGCAGAAAAAAAATGAAGTAAAACCTTAAGACAAAAACATTCTGATTTTGGTATCAGAAAACAAACTTTCAAATTAAAAATTAAACCTTAAAAATTATGAACAAATTATTACACAAAGTATGTTCTACTTGCATTTGGTGTAGTGTGATGTTGTTTGCGGTATTCGCTCAAGTGGATTTGTATGCACAATCTTCAATCAGCGGAAAGGTTGTAGACGCATCTGGTGACCCAGTAGTCGGCGCAACTGTCTCTTATGATGGTGGAACCAAAGGAACTGTAACAGACCTAGCTGGATCATTCAGCATCGCTGCAGCTTCAGGAACAGAGTTGGTAGTCTCATTTATCGGTTACCAACCATCTTATGCAAAGTTGACACAAGGTATGTCAATCACTCTTAACGTCGACGAGAATGAGATGGAAGAGGTCGTTGTCGTTGGTTATGGATCTATCAAAGCTAAGGAGTTGACTGGATCTGTAGCGATCGTAAACATGGATGACGTATCGCAAGCATCTGTAACTTCTATCGACCAAGCTCTTGAGGGTCGTGTTACCGGAGTTCAAGTTATGTCTTCTGACGGTCAGCCCGGATCGGAGGCTACAATCGTTATCCGTGGTGTCGGTTCTATGTCTGGTGACGCAGGTCCACTCTACGTAATCGACGGATTCCCACAAGAGGCATCTGATTTCGCTGCGTTGAACCCTGATGATATCGAGACAATGACAGTATTGAAGGATGCATCTTCAACTGCTATCTACGGTTCTCGTGGTGCGAATGGTGTAATCCTTATCAACACTAAGCGTGGTAAAGAGGGTAAACCTACAATCACTTATACTGGATCGTTGGCTTTCACTCGCGCTACAAACCAAATCGAGACAATGACTCCTTATGAGTTCGTTAAGTTGCAAGCTGATATGGTTGACCAAATCATCTGGAAGTACCAAGCTGGTTACACCTCTGGAGCAACAGGTTACTCTGCAAATAGAGATACTTGGATCCAAGAGCAAACTTATTATGCTGAGGGTAGAACTTTGGATGACTATAAGGATGCTACTGA
>JBCQUO010000057.1:0-12544 GCA_047173955.1 Rikenellaceae bacterium | reverse complement strand
TATACTCTTTCGAGAGCGCAATGTTGGCATTCGCACTCCTTGGAATTGGTAACACATTGTTGCAGGTATCTCTTAACCCACTTCTTACCAATGTTGTTAAGGGTGACTCACTTACATCGTCGCTTACAGCTGGTCAAGTTGTAAAGGCTGTATCGTCTTTCGCTGGTCCATTTATCGCACTTTTCGCAGTTAACTACCTAGGTGGCTGGAAGTTCTTGTTCCCAATCTTTGCTGGTATCACACTTCTTTCTACTTTGTGGTTGGGCGTAACCTCAATCGAGGAGGAGCCAAGTGAGGGTACATCTACAATCGGTGGAACATTCTCTTTGTTGAGCGACAAGAATATCTTGCTTTGTGTTTTGGGAATCGTTGCAGTTGTAGGTTTGGATGTTGGTATGAACACCGTAACCCCTAAATTGCTTATGGAGCGTGCAGCGATGACTGTTGAGCAGGCTAGTTTGGGTTCAAGTGTATACTTCTTGTGTCGTACTGCTGGTGCATTTGTCGGAGCGATCTTGCTTATCAAGATGGGTGACAAACCATATTTGCGAGTAAATATGTTGGGTGCTGCTGTTGCTTTGGCAGCGTTGTTCTTTGCACAGGGCGAGGTTATGAACCTTGTATTTGTTGGAGCAATCGGTTTCTTGGCATCTAGTATCTTTGCGGTGTTGTTCTCACTAGCTATGAAGGCTCGTCCAGAGAAGGCAAACGAGATCTCAGGTTTGATGATTACAGGTGTATTTGGAGGTGCTGTTGTACCACCACTCATGGGTGTCGCTACCGACGCTGTAGGTAACCAATCAGGTTCACTTATCGTTCTTGCGGTCTGCGTTGCATACCTTTTGAGCTGCTCATTCCTAATTAAGACTAAGGAGGAGTAATCTCTTAAATGAGAACGTTGCAAGGCGGCGAACTTTCAAAGATGCCATATAGTTCTGATCGGTCACGTACCTTAAGTACGCTCCCTCACAGCCCTATAGGCCATCTTTAAAATTTCATCCACCTATCACGTTCTTAAGAATCGGAGCAAAACTAACGTTTTGCAATGGTCTGTAAATGTTTAAAAATAACGAGGGTGGTCACTAATATGGTCACCCTCATTTTAATAGAAAAAATATGTTGTATCCATTTAAGTTTCGTCCGATCCTATCGTCATTGATCTGGGGAGGCGAGAAGATTGTCCCCTACAAAGGGATTGATAGCGACCAAAAGATGGTCGGTGAGAGTTGGGAGCTTTCGGGCGTTAAGGGCTCGGAGTCGATTGTGGCCGATGGCGAGCTGGCTGGTAAGTCTATCACCGAGCTGCTCGAGGAGTGTGGTGAGGAGTTGATCGGTAAGGCTAACTATGCACGCTTTGGCAATGAGTTCCCCCTTTTGATTAAGTTCATTGACGCTAAACAACCTCTATCAATCCAAGTTCACCCAAATGACGAATTGGCTTTGGAGCGTCACAACTCGAAGGGAAAGACCGAGATGTGGTATGTTGTCGATGCAGATGAGGGTGCTAAACTACGCTCTGGATTTGCACGCGAGGTGACCCCCGACGAGTATGTAGCAAGTGTTGAGAATGATACTGTGACAGATATCTTGAAGGAGTACGAGGTGACTCCCGGCGATCTTTTCTTCTTGCCAGCAGGTCGTATCCACTCGATCGGCGCAGGATGTTTTATCGCAGAGATTCAGCAGACATCCAATATCACATATCGTATCTACGACTTCAACCGCACCGACGCTCAGGGCAATCCGCGCGAGCTACATACGGAGCAGGCTGTAGGGGCTATTGATTATAAGGTCGAGGCTGATTACCGCACATCGTATGACCGCGAGGCTACAGACAAGGAGGTCGATATGGTTAAGTGTGACTACTTCACTACATCGTTTATGACCCTTACCAAACCCTGCGAGATCGACTATAGCGCATTGGATTCATTTGTGATCTATATTTGCACCGAGGGCGAGGCAGTTGTTAATGGCGTATCGTTCAAACGAGGCGAGACCCTATTGTTGCCAGCAACGACTCAAAAGGTCAACGTCGAGAGTACAAATTGCAAGATGTTGATTACCTACATTGAATAAAAGGTAAGTAGTGTAAAACAATTATTGCCATATTTTTAAAAGCACTCTTGGAGCGATATTTTTCACTATTAAATCTTAGTATAGAACCACTATATTTTCAATTCAATAGCAAAAAATCTCATCTCCAATAGCACTCTTAAAAACACACCAATAATTATTTTACCCTACTTAATGTTTAAGATAAGTAACCTAGCTCTCCGAAGTCTTACAGTTTGAGACCGCGGAGGGCTTTTTAACTTTTTAAATTGTATATGCACTATGGCAAAGAGGCCAAATAAAGAATGGGTCATAGCGAACCAGAAATTCCTAAGCGAGAAAGCTGCACTCCCCGATGTCGAGCAGCTAGGCGGAGGGGTTCTGTATAGAGTCCTCACGCGAGGTGAGGGGGCGATACATCCCACGTCGCAGAGTGTGGTGTCGGTGCACTACGAAGGGCAACTCATAAGCGGAAAGGTGTTTGACTCAACCCTCAAAAATAGCTATCCCGAGACATTCCGCCTACGCGAAGTTATCGAGGGGTGGCAGGTGGCACTTGCCGCAATGAGAGTGGGGGATAGGTGGGAGGTATATATCCCCTCCGAGGTGGGCTACGGCGATCGCACGATCGACAATATCCCCGGCGGTTCAACTCTTATCTTCACCATCGACCTCGTGGCTATTAGTTAACGTTTTTGGGGCGAGGTTTTTTAGGTAGAGTTTTTTTGCCGAGGACTGCCCTAACGGCGGGCGGCCGCACAGCAAGCTGTGATTTATTTTCCTTGCGCTTTTGTGGTTGAGGCCGCGATATATTTACGCACAGCGTAAAGTATATAATTAAAAATGGGTATCGCGAACTTAGAAAGTAAACTTTCAGTTCGCAATACCCATTTTTAATTATCCTCTCCTTCGGAGAGTAATATCGCGGTCCCATCACACATAAGCGAGGTGGCTACATACGAAGGTTTTCGTCCATTCGCAATTAACTCCTAACTCCTAACTCCTAACTCCTAACTCCTAACTCCTAACTCTTAACTCTTAACTCTTAACTCCTAACTCCTAACTCTTAACTCTTAACTTAAAAATAGTAATTTTGCTAAACATGCGAATATACGTTATGGTTTTCGTACCTTTGTGGCATGATAAATAATGCGAATTAAGGTTTGAGAATTCAAACCTTGATTCGCACCACTTAAGGGAGCAAAACCTTGGTTTTGCGACTAAGTCCACTCCCTTTGGGAGGGGACCAAATGGGTGGAAAAAAGTATAATAGATATGAATAAGAATAAAAATAGCTCAAATCTTAATAATTACGATCTAATAAGTTCAGCTCTGGAGAGTCTCAAAATTGAGGAGTTGAACCCAATGCAGAAGGCTGCATTGGATGCTGCAAACACCACCAACGATATTGTTTTGCTTTCGCCCACGGGGTCGGGAAAGACGCTTGCGTTTCTGTTGCCCCTGCTCACGCGATTGTCCAAAACAGATGACTCTATACAGGCCCTTATCCTGACCCCTTCCAGAGAGTTAGCGCTCCAGATTGAGGGGGTATTTAGGAGCCTTAATACACCATGGAGGAGCTGTTGTTGCTATGGAGGTCACCCTATAGCTCAAGAGAAAAGATCTATCCAAGGGTCAAAACCTGCGGTTATAATCGGCACCCCGGGACGTATTGCCGACCATCTGTATAAGGGAAACTTTAGCCCCTACACCATACAGACGTTAATAATTGATGAGTTCGACAAATCGTTGGAGTTTGGGTTCCACGACGAGATGGCCGAGATCATCGAGCAACTTCCATCTATCCAAAAGAGGATGTTGGTGTCGGCCACCGAGGCGGAGGAGATACCTGAGTTCACAGCTTTGGACGACACCTTGACGTTAAACTTTCTGGGCAAGAGTGACGATATTGTGTCGCGCCTGACACTCAAAAGTGTGATTTCGCCTTCGCGTGATAAGATAGATACGCTCCACACGCTCCTCTGTTCGTTGGGAAGCTCTTCGAGCATTGTTTTTTGCAACCATCGCGAGGCGGTGGAGAGGGTCAAGGATCTTTTGTCGCATAGGGGATTGTATGCCGAGCGTTTCCACGGAGGCATGGAGCAGCCCGATAGGGAGCGTGCGCTATACAAATTTCGCAATGCGAGTTGCCAAATATTGGTCTCTACGGATCTCGCGGCTAGAGGTCTCGACATCCCCGAGGTGGAGTATATCATCCACTACCACATGCCCCCACAAGAGGATGCCTTCACGCACCGCAATGGCCGTACAGCGCGTTGGCAAGCAAAGGGGTCATCGTTTATTATGTTGAGTGAGGGGGAGTCACTACCTCGATATATCGACCATGAGTTGGAGCAGCACGAACTTCCCTCATCGCCCTCATCGCCACCCAAACCTCTGTGGGTCACACTCTATTTGAACAAGGGTAAAAAAGATAAATTGAGCCGCATGGATATCGCTGGATTCCTATACAAAAAGGGAGGGTTAGTGCGCGAGGAGGTCGGCACGATAGATGTTCGCGAATACTACTCTTTTGTGGCGGTAAAGCGATCGAAGGTCAAATCGCTCATGACACTTGTCAAAGGAGAGAAGATCAAAGGGATAAAAGTTCTCATCGAGGAGGCGAATTAAAAAAAATAAGATCCCGACTAACTACTGCGTGGAGTTAGTCGGAATCTTTGTGAAATTTATTTAATGAGACCACTACAAGGCGGAAGATCGCTAGAGCGGTGCAAAACTTACGTCTGCAATGATCTCATTATACAGATTAATATTTCAAGATTGTAAGTTCACTTGAAGCTTTAGCCTCAGCGTATGCTACACCGCTAGCGTAGTTCGCTGTAACACTTACATTGATATCAGCACCCTTGAAGTCTGTAGCAGGCTTAGTACCTGTATTGTTCCAAGTAAATGTAGCTGTAACATCGTTGAAAGTTAGGTATGATCCAGTAACAGCTGTTGGAGTAGCTGTGATGGCTGGAGCTTGAATGCCATATTTAGACTGCAATGTAGCGTCCCAAACACCCTCCGAGTAAACTGTACTTCCGTTGAATGTGATTGTTACATCTTTCGATACATCATATGTAGTTGCGATATCCAAAGTTGCAATAGAGCTATTAGCGATCGAAACAGCCAAAGGATTCTCGAAGCGGATAGTCCAGCTCAAAGTGTTCTCGCAACCATTCTCATAAGCGATAGCAAATGTCATTGGGATCTCCTTAGTCGATGTAGTCATTGCCTCAGTCAATTTAAGAGTTTGGCCTTGGATTCCAGCAACAGTAGCTGAAGCAGCAGCAGACAAATTAGCGTATGTAGCTGGATTAATTTCATCAGCATCTTTAGCATCCATACGAACAACAAAATCTACCATGTTGTTGTACTTAGCCATGATCTCAGTCTCGGTTGTAGTGTAGCTGTTGAGGTAGCTTACAAATGCCTCTTGTGGATCAACAGACATCTCGAATACACCACTTACCTCACGACCCTTAGTTGTTTGGATAAAATCAGATGTTACGTAGATAGACTCAAATTCTGGCAATGTCTCGTTTGGATCTACGACTGTAAACTTTTGTTCGATAACGATGTCGTAGTACTTAGTATTGTCGTTAGCTTTGTATGTTACAGTCCACGTGTAAGTACCAAACTTAGTTGTTGGATATACTTGGAATGTGTACAAGTCAGTCGCTGTTGTCGAACCAGAAGCATCAGAAGTAACACTACCCATACCAAATGAATAGTCAAGATCTACAAGGTCAAATGTTGGGTTAGCGGTATCGTAAGCAGCTTTGAATTGCTCATAAGATAATCCAAGAACAGCATAAACATCTTTGTTCATAGTCTCCCAATCCATTGTCATCTCAACAGCGTTAGCTCCTGTAGCATCAACTGCATATAGGCTAGCGTAAGAGAGAGTGACAGCTGCAGGTGTGATTATTTTGCTACCAAGTTCGGTATCAGGAGTTGTCTCCGTTACCTCCTCGACGAATTTAACTTTGAAATAACCTGTTGCAACAGATACTGGATCTCCGAATGATGAATCACTCATAAGGTCGACTTGGATAAGAGGAGTACGAGTTTTTGCGGATGTTCCCCAAGATGAATCGAGTGTCAAAATACCATCAGATGTGATAGTAACGTATTTTTGTTGGTTGGTTTGACCATCTGTGCCTAAGTATGTATCTGGAAGAGAGTATACCAAAGTGTAGTCTGTGATATTGAAGTCATTCAGCCAATCTGTTGTGCCACCAAATGTGCCGCCAGCATAAGCATAAGCAGATAGATCATAACTCTTTGCTGCCTCCCATACCAATTGATAATTTGCAGCAACCTCATCCTTAATAGCAGGCTCTTCAGCTGGATAAGCGTCAGCTACAGCAGCATCAGTTTTGTAATCTGCATTGTCTATAATGCTACCAACATAAACAGTTCCTTCAATAGCCTCAACAACAGCGTTGTTGGACATTACTGTATACTCATCGTAGTTTGCTTGAAGATAGAAACGTGACTCGCTATTTTCGCCATATGCAGGAAGGTTAGCTGCGTCAAATTTACCCTCGATAGTAGCCTTGCCTGATGCGTAAGATACAAGAGACTCACCCTTAGCGACAAGAGCACCCTCAACAGTCGAAGACTTAGTAGTTACACCTACAGTCACAACAGACCAAGTCTCTGGAGCAGTTGCATTTGTTGGGTTAACGTTGTATCCAAGCGAAACATAAGAAGAGAGAAGTGTTTGAGTTCCTGCTGCATTAACCAAAACGTAAGGCATAGAGTAACCTAGGTTGTTGTCGAAAACAAAACCATCTGCAGTAGCCTCAGATACCAACAAAGATGTTATGAATCCTGTAGCTGTACCGCCAATTGTAACAGGATCAGCTGTATTACCATCAGCATCTAAAAGTCCTGCCAGAACAACAGATCCG
Organism: Rikenellaceae bacterium; assembly: GCA_047173955.1. Taxonomy (GTDB): domain Bacteria; phylum Bacteroidota; class Bacteroidia; order Bacteroidales; family Rikenellaceae; genus Alistipes. Next base: position 5,570 of record JBCQUO010000057.1, on the reverse strand, counting down.
TCAGCGTTAACAACTGCTGTGATAGCTCCAGTTACTGAAGATAGGTACGAGATACCAGTGTCTTTGCCAGCCATATAAGCGTTTGTTGTTGCATCCCAAGTGTACTCTACGAAAGTTCCAGTCGCTGCATTTGGAACGTAGTAGCTACCATTTGTTCCATCAACACCGTCTGTACCATTTGTACCATTTGTTCCATCTGTACCGTTTGTTCCGTCAGCACCATCTGTACCTGCAGCAGCAAGGCCAGTGTCAACACCATCAATACACCAATTTCCGTTTTCACCAATAGAAACTACAGATCCGTCAACACCATCTGTACCATTTGTGCCATCTGTACCGTTCGTACCATTAGTAATAGTATAAATATTACCATTGGACAAGGTAATAGATATACCGCTTGTTGTAGCCGCAACATTAGTGATGACAGATCCGGCCTCGATCTGCGCCTCCAGACTAGCTAGAGACTCCTCAACTGCAGTAACTCGATCGTTCAAACTATCAATGTCTGATTGAAAGTCCTCCGAACAACTACTAGCAACGATCATCATAAAAGCGGCAAATGCGAATAGCATACGCCCCTTTCTTGCAAAAAAGTTTTTTCTCATAGTAAAGAAATTTGAATTAGTTAAATATGTTTATGTTAAAAAATTTCAACTCCTTATGTTAAAAAATTTCAACTCCCTCTCCACCATCCATGCGTATCATATATGATACCAACGGTGCAAAGATATATTTTAATCTTTGCATATCAAAATTTATATTTACCTTTTTTTTTCTAAAATGGATTTCACCGACCATATCAAGCGTATATCACTAAATATCAGAACGATAAGAAAGCAGGAAAAATTAACAATTCAGGAAGTTGCCTATAGATGTGATATTGAACGGTCTAATTTAAGTCGTATAGAAGCAGGAAAATCCAATCTTACAATAAAAACAATATTTCAAATTAGTGAAGCATTAGGTGTAACATTCGATGATATTGTGGTTGGGAAGAGATATACCGAAGAATTCCCAAATAAAAAACCATAAATAATTCGGGTTTATGAGATTTTTAATATCTTTGTCGTAGAAGATAAAACTAGAGATCACTATGAACACACCAAAAATTATAGCCGAGATTGGATGTAATCACAAAGGCGATATGTCGATTGCAAGGGAGCTGATTTTGACCGCTGCCACATATTGCAAGGCAGATGTTGTGAAGTTCCAAAAAAGACACAACCGCGAACTACTATCGCCCGAGGAGTATGATTCGCCACACCCCAATATCTCAAATTCATATGGGCAAACATATGGCGAGCATCGCGAATTTTTGGAGTTCACGCTCGAACAACATAGACAGTTGCAGATGTGGTGTGAGGAGTTTGGGATCGAATATTCGACCTCGGTGTGGGATGTGACCTCGGCCAAGGAGATCTGTTCGCTCAACCCATCGCTCATCAAGATCCCTTCGGCTTGTAACCTCAATAAACCAATGTTGGAGTACCTCTGCGACAACTTCATGGGCGAGATCCATATCTCTTTTGGTATGACCACAAAGGCGGAGGAGGAGGAGATCGTCTCGTTCTTCGAGTCCAAGGGGCGCAACAAAGATCTGGTCCTCTACAACTGCACTTCGGGCTATCCAGTCCCCTTCGAGGATATATGTCTGTTGGAGATCTGCCGCATGCGCGATCTCTATGCGCATCGTGTCAAGGCAATTGGTTTCTCGGGCCACCATCTAGGCATCGCAGTCGATTCGGCGGCTGTAGCTCTGGGGGCCGAGTGGGTAGAGAGACACTACACCCTCGACCGTACATGGAAGGGCACGGACCACGCAGCTTCGTTGGAGCCCGATGGTGTGCGTAAATTAGCGAGAGATTGTAGGGCTGTGGCTAAGGCGCTGACATATAAAGAGAAGGAGATCCTCGACATAGAGTCTGTGCAGCGTGAAAAATTAAAGAAAAATCAGGTCAAATGGTAGTTGCATTTATCCCCGTGCGCGGAGGGAGCAAATCTATTCCGCTCAAAAATATTAAACCATTTTGCGGCAAGCCTCTTGTGTGTTGGAACATCGAGGCGCTGGAGAGGTGCGAGTTCATAGACCAAATCATCGTTGCTACCGACTCCCCCGAAATTGAGAGGGTCGTGTGCGAGGGCCGATACACCAAGGTCACTATCTATCACCGCTCGGCAGAGAATGCTTGCGACACTGCGAGCACCGAAAGTGTGATGTTGGAGTATATCCATGCCGCTAACTTGTGCGACACAGCGACCTTTATGTTGGTGCAGGCAACATCGCCTCTCACGCAGACTCGCCACTTCTTGGAAGCGTTAAGTATCTTTAACAATGGCTCTTATGACTCAGTGCTTACCTGCGTTCGTACATATCGTTTCTACTGGAATGAGGATGGATCGCCCAAAAATTACGACTATCGTAACCGCCCACGCAGGCAGAACTTCGGCGGTGAGCTGATGGAGAATGGAGCTTTCTACATCAACAGTGTCAAAAATATCGTGGAGTCACAAAACCGCCTGTCGGGCAAAATTGGGATCTACGAGATGCCCGAATATACCGCCACCGAGATTGATGAACCCGATGATTGGTCGATCCTCGAGAACCTAATGCAGCGTCATGTATTGTCGAAAAAAGGTGAGGGGAGCCCTATAAAGCTCTTTATCAGCGATGTGGATGGCGTGATGACCGACTGCGGAATGTACTATACCGAGGAGGGTGACGAGCTGAAGAAGTTTAACACGCGCGATGGAATGGGTTTTCAACTCATGCGCGAAGCAGGTATAAAAACAGGGATCATAACCTCCGAGAATACCAAAATGGTCGAAAATAGAGCCATAAAACTCAAAATTGACTACCTCTATCAAGGTAAACGTGAAGGGGGTAAACTCGCAGCTGCCCTCGAAATTTGCAGCAACGAAGGGCTCTCCATAGATGAGGTCGCATACATTGGCGACGATATCAACTGCTTCGATATCCTCTCGGCCGTAGGTGTCGCAGCCTGCCCAGCCGATGCGCACCCCAAAATCAAAGCAATACCCAATATCATCGTCCTCGAATCAAAAGGTGGCGAAGGGTGCGTGAGAGAACTCGCCGACTCTATCCTATACTAGTGCTTTATGGTTGGGTTGTTAGGTTTGGTTGTTAGTCTAGCCTCTGAACAAAAGCCTCCTAAACAGCCAAGTCAAAGCTGATAAAAATACAATCTTACAATCCTGTAGGGTGGGCAGGGGATTGGATCTCTATATCGGAGCCATCTGGGGTGACGAGGTATGCCCCTTTGGAGCGTTCTGTTATATGGCCGATGATATCTATGCACCCCAATTTCGCCACGCTCTCTTGGGCAGAGAGGGGGATCGTGAACATTAACTCATGATCTTCGCCTCCGTTAAGTGCCGCTACAACGGGGTCTATATTCATCTCGGCGGCCAAGGCTGAGGTCTGCTTCGCTATGGGTATACGCTCCAGATATATACGTGCGCCACAGTTGGAGCTCTTGCAGAGTTGCAATAGATCGCTTGCCAACCCATCGCTAAGGTCGATCATCGACGTGGGGACAACCTCCTCCTCGGCCATTGACTCCACGACTCCACGACGCGCATGAGGTTTGAGGTAGCTCTGCAAAAGATATTCATACCCCTCGAACTGAGGCTGTGGATTATTGACCCCTGCGAGGACTCTCTTCTCACGCTCCAAGAGGTGGAGGCCCATATATGCCGCCCCCAAGTTTCCTGTTATGCAGATCAAGTCATTGGGCTTAGCTCCATCGCGATAGGCGATCTTACCTATAGAGGTGCGCCCAATAGCTGTTATGCCGATGACCAGTCCCGTGAGCGAGGAGCTCATATCTCCGCCCACGAGGTCGACATCGAAATCTTTACATGCCGCAGCAACCCCTTCGTAGAGATCCTCGAGCGACTCTACGGCCATCTTGGATGATACACCCAACGAGATCATGATTTGGTGTGGCAGGCCATTCATAGCCAATATATCGTTGATCCCGACAACCACAGCTTTGTAGCCTAAGTGTTTGAGAGGGAAGTAGGTGAGGTCAAAATCAACCCCCTCCAAAAGGGTGTCTGTAGAGGTTAGGATCAACTCGTCACCCGATGTGGAGATCACAGCTGCGTCGTCGCCATATGACTTCACGGTTGTAGATTGCGAGGAGCTGAAGGGCTTCATAAGCCTATCTATAAGTCCAAATTCCCCTATTGTCGATATTTCGGTTCTATGTTTTGCCATCGTGAAAATTTAATTTTATACCGTACAAAAATACCCAAAGTTTAGGGAGTTTACAAAAAAAAAGGTATTTTTGTCACAAACTTTTAAAAATTAACGAAAATGTTAAATATTGTACTTTTTGGTGCTCCGGGATGTGGTAAGGGCACTCAAGCAGCTCGACTCAAAGAGAAATATGGTGTTAACCATGTATCTACAGGAGATGTTATCCGTGGCGAGATCTCTCGCGGAACAGAACTAGGCAAGGAGATGTCTGCATATACCTCAACAGGTCGCTTGGCTCCAGATGCTATCGTGATCGGCATGATCGAGAACTACATCGCTGAGCACAAGGAGGATAAGGGAAATATCTTCGACGGCTTCCCTCGCACAACAGCTCAAGCTGAGGCTTTCGACGTGATGTTGAAGGAGAACAACGACACTGTAGATGTGATGATCTATATGGAGGTTCCAGAGGAGGAGCTCGTGACTCGTATCCTTCTTCGTGGTAAAGACTCAGGTCGCGCAGATGACGCTTCGGAGGATGTTATCCGCAACCGAATCTCTGTATACAACCAACAAACGGCTGTTGTCGCAGATTACTACGAGAAGCAAGGTAAGTACGCCGCTGTAAATGGCCTAGGTACAATGGACGAGGTGTTCGATCGTATCTGTGCTGCTATCGACGCTGCTATCGCTTAAATTTTTTTAACGGCTTTTGGTCGGAGGCTGGACTGCCTCACGCCGGCGGGCGCACAGCAAGCTGTGATTTGTGTTTATTGCGCTTTTGTGCCGTTTGTGGCCGCAAGAGATTTTCGCGCTAAAGCGTGAAATTTAATATAAAATTAGTACCACAGACCTTGAAAGCAAGCTTTCGGTCTGTGGTACTAATTTTATATATTCCCCCGTTGGGGGACTCAAAGTCGCGGCCTCACCACCCAAAGCGAGGGAAAAAAATAATGGTTAATGGTTAATGATGAATGGTTAATGGTGAACCATTTATCATTATCGGCGTTAATCATTGATCATTAACCATTATTTTCGGTTGGGTGGGGCGTGGCGAGCGCGGAGCCCCCCCCAGAGGTGGTAATATAAAAAGAGTGTCACGGATCGAAAATTTATTTTCAAGGTTCGTGACACTCTTTTTATATTATACGTTCACCAAAGGTGAACTTCCGCACTCGCAACAACACACCAAACGCAAGGAAAACAAATCACAGCTTGCTGTGCGCCCGCCGGCGTGAGGCGGTCCAGCCTCTGACCAAGGCCTCTGACCAAGGCCTCTGACCAAGGCCTCTGACCAAGGCCTCTGACCAAGGCCTCTGACCAAGGCCTCTGACCAAGGCCTCTGACC
>JBCQUO010000056.1:0-12674 GCA_047173955.1 Rikenellaceae bacterium | reverse complement strand
TGATTAGTGAGGAGGGGTCGGGCACCCTCTCGGTGGTTCTATCGGCCCTGAGGGAGAGGGGTATATCTCGACGAAAACTCAATAAAAAGATGCAGCTGGGCAGTAGCGAAGCTATTTTGCGATACGTCCGCTCATCCAAGGATTACGCCTTTGTCTCGATCCGTATAGCCAAGGAGTATATCGAGCGTGGCGAGTTGGTGATAAATGAGGTCGAGGGGCTAAATATAACCCGACAATTTAGATATGTTGAACTTCATGGCCGAAGTGGACGACTCGCAAATATATTCAAGGAGTTCTCTAGATCTATGCCGTTATAACCAAAAGTTATTGCGTATAATATTTTGCATCTTGTTTTATGAATAATAAGGGGTTATCTTTGTGTCGTAAACAAGTAAACAAGATCAAAATATAAAGCTATGCAACCAGTACAACAATTGAAACAGAGTCAACGTGCGGCCATATGTCGCAAGTTTGCATTTATCGCCATTGCGATCCTATGTGCCACGCCAATCGTATCGGCACCAATAGCATTGGTCGCAGGATTTCTTTTCACCTTCATCTTTGGCCACCCTATGGCGCGCTTTGCATCGCAGACAACTTCGTGGCTACTTAAGGCTTCGGTTGTCGGTATCGGCTTTGGAATGAATGTCTACGAGGCGATGAGCGTAGGCCGTGAGGGGTTTGGACTCACGCTTTGCTCGATCACCATTGTTCTGACTGTTGGCTATCTGCTAGGCCGAGCGATGGGGCTGAATCGACGTATGGCCCACCTGATTTCGTCGGGAACGGCAATATGTGGAGGAAGTGCCATAGCCGCTGTTGCACCTGCGATAGAGGCCAAAGATGAGGAGATCTCTATTTCGCTCGGGGTGATCTTCCTGCTCAACTCTATTGCGCTAATAATCTTCCCCATCATGGGCCACTATTTCGGCCTCACTCAACATCAATTTGGGCTCTGGAGCGCTATTGCCATCCACGACACAAGCTCTGTGGTCGGTGCGGCGGCAACCTATGGCGAGGAGGCACTCAAGGTGGCTACAACAGTGAAGCTCACGCGTGCACTTTGGATCATCCCGATCTCTATACTCTCGGTGATCCTATTTCGCTCAAAGAGCAAGAAGATCTCTATACCATGGTTTATACTCCTATTTGTGGGGGCGATGCTCCTCAATAGCTTTGTCGACCTAGGGCCGATTGCGCCTCTTCTCTATCGCCTGTCTAAAAGCATGCTTGTGGTAACACTATTCCTTATAGGTTCTGGTATATCTGTCGCGGCACTTAAAACCACGGGGCAAAAGCCTATAGCCTTGGGGGTTGGTCTGTGGGCGGTTATATCGCTCCTATCGCTATTGGCGGTTGTTAATGGTCAATGATGAATGATGAATGGTGAATGGTGAATGGTGAATGGTGAATGGTGAATGGTGAATGATGCCGATATGATTAACCATTCACCATTCACCATAAATCACAGCTTGCTGTGCGGCCGCCCGCTGTTAGGGCAGCCCAGCCTCTGACCAAAAGCCAAATGCCTCTTAAAACAAAAAATTACTCTTGTGTATTTAGAGCGTCGTATTGGGCCAAAACAGATTCGTGTGGAGGTTCGGTCACGTTGCTGACCAAGATACCAGCGAGGAGGGCGAGGATAAATCCGGGCACGAGTTCGTAGATACCTGTGATGTCGGCTAGAAAGTTATTCCACAGGATAGTTACGGCGAAACCTGTAACCATCGAGGCGATAGCCCCTTTATAGTTCATCTTGCGATAGAACAGCGAGAGCAGCATTAGGGGTCCGAAGGCGGCACCAAATCCAGCCCATGCGTATTGGACCATAGACATCACTGTTTGGTTTTCGTCGAGGGCTAGGTAGGCAGCGACCATCGAGATGGCGACTATACATCCGCGGCTGATTGTAACCTCTGCGCGGTTCGAGAGCTCGCGTTTAGATACCACCTTTATTATGTCGTTGGTGAACGATGAGCTTGCACTAAGTAGCTGAGAGTCGGCCGTGCTCATGAGGGCTGCGAGGATCGCCGAGAGCAGGATACCTGCAATGAATGGAGCACATGTGTCGAGGGCTAGTTTAATAAAAATAGTCTCGGCCTCGGAAGGGGTGTTGATAAATGAGTTACCGAAATACATACGACCGATAACGCCCAATAGGCACGATGCACCGAGCGAGAGAACGACCCACACCATAGCTATGCGCTTAGATGTTTTGATGGTGTCGGGATCTTTGGTGGCCATAAAGCGTACCAAGACATAAGGTATGCCGAAGTAACCAAGTCCCCACGCTAAGTCGTTGATTATGGAGGTTAAGGGGAGTGTCTCGCCCGAGGTGTTTTTAATCAAGCTGAAGTACCCCTCGCCTGCTAGTTTGATGTTGTTGGCTGACTCCACAGCGTCTATCTTGCCGAGGACCACCAGAGGGATAATTATGAGGGCCAGAAGCATCAACATTCCTTGGAAGAGGTCTGTCCAACAAACCGCTTTGAACCCTCCGATCACGGTATACAGAACAACGATAACCAGTGTGCAGCAGAGTGCTATATGGTAGCTCAGCGATGGGAAGATGATGGCAAAGAGTTTACCTCCTGCGTTGAGTCCCGAGGCGGTGTAGAGGGTACAAAAAACAATAATAATAACGCCACTGATGATGCGGAGAAGGTTTGTTTTGTCGTTGAACCTATTCTCGAAATATTGGGGTATTGTGATTGAGTCGCTCGCTAGGGCTGAGTATCGACGAAGCTTCTCGGCCACCAAGTGCCAATTGAGGAAGGTTCCGATCACCAGACCTATAGCTGTCCAGACTCCCGAAGCCGCCCCTAGGCCATTGAGGTACAGAACGCCGGGGAGCCCCATCAGCAGCCAGCTACTCATATCTGAGGCTTGGGCCGAGATTGCTGTAACCCATTTATTGTTGCTACGACCTCCGATAATATATTCGTTGAGGTTGTTATTTCGCTTCGAGAATATCGTACCCACGGAGGTGATAAAGACGAAATATACGATGATACTTACAAGTGTTGTCATGCTATTAAACTATAGATTATTGAATTAGGTCACAAATATACAATTTTTCGACAAATTTTCCAAGGTGTAGGGTTTGTCAGTCAGGGCAAACGCATGAAAATAACTTAGAGTTCCCCCTTAGCTCCTTGCGATTATTGGGCTTAGAGCTTTGCTCTAAGAGTATAACCTCTAACGCTTTGGGGTAAAGTAAACTTTACCAAAGCGCTAAATGTTATACTTATCTCAACCACCTTTCAGGTGCTTGAGCCCAATTATCGAGTGGCAGGGGTTATGCTAAAAAAGCATCTGTAGTTTATTTTTTTTAAGTCATGTACGACCACCACCCCCTAACCCCCTCCTCGTCAGTGCTATTCCGACCCTTGCAGGTCGGGCACCTCCTCAGTAGGAGGGGGGATTTTGGCGGTGCTCGCAGGCGCGAGTTGAGTTGTATTTTCATGTTTTTTAGGAGTGGAGGGCGAGAACCGAGGACTGCCCTAAAGCGGGCGGCGGCGGAGAGATCTCTGCGGATTCGAGAAAAGCTGCGTTTTTCTATGGCTAATTACCATTATGGATCGGGGGGATAATATGAAAAAAGGTGAAATAATAGATCCTTGTGATGAATTTATTTGAAAAATGAGTACCTTTGAGTAGAAAATAATTTAAACGTAGATATTATGAATTTTATCAAAAAAGCAGCGCTCGTAGCGGTTATGGTGATGGCATGCACACCCCTCTTTGCCGACGATCAACAGAATGGACAGATCGGTCTGGATATATCTCACGACAAGGTAGACATTTTGAAAGCGGCTATCGAGTCGGGCGAATTAGATCCCAACAAGATGCCCAATGGGTCGTTGATAACCCCTCTGGGACTCGCTATAGAGAAGCGTAGCCCCAAATGTATCGACTACCTATTGTCGCTCTCGAGCGTCGATGTGCACGCCACGTACTACGTCATTTATGTCGGAGGTGGAGGTAGCAAGAGTAACCACAACGCCCTCTTTACGGCCGTGAAGTATGGCGACACGGATACCGCAAATAAACTCCTCGATAGGGGTGTCGAGGCCGACTACCTAAGTACGGAGTACTATACGGATGGCGATTTTAATAGCAAGATAACTACTCTTGTTCAGGCTATGTATGCCGAGGAGACCCCCGAGATGAAGGCTGTTGCGCAACGTGTAGCCGACGCTACAAAGCAGGTCAATCGCTCTTTTAACTACACAACAACAGCTTCGGAGAAGAAGAAGATGTTGCCTACGGTGAGCCTCCTCTACAGACTAATCTGCGATGGCTTGGATAACCACTCGTTTCACAACGATATGATTATAAGCCTCATAAAGCGCGGAGCAAAGGCCGATGTCTACTTCACCCCCATTGCCGAAAGTGACGCTTTGATTAAGCAAAACACCTCTGCCGAGAACTATGCAGCATACAAAGCGGCACAGAAGTATCTCTACATGTCGCCTCTATTGGGTGCCGCTCAGACAGGTAACCACGAACTTATGCGCTATATGATCGAGACATGCAAGGTCCCCTATGCGCGTTACGACGACAAGGGAGCTTTGGTCTTTGCTAACTGCAAAACAACAGCGTGCCTAGAGGTGATGTTGGACCAAGGACTCGATATCAATACCGTACACCCAGCGGTAGGATTCCCTGTGCTATTCACCACAGCGACATCCGAGAACTACGAACTTATGGAGGGTCTGCTGAAGCATGGTGCCGACCAAAATATCTCGGTCAAGGGCTACACCATAAACGATGTGATTCGTAGCTACCCCAAGAAACGTCAGAAGAAAGTTCAAGCCCTTTTGGAGAAGTATAAATAAACATCCTCTTTGGCCCAAATTTACGGATCGTAACCAACCTAAATACCATGAACTCAAAGATCACAAATAGAGCAGTAGCGGTCGTAGCCTGTACACTCACATCGCTTGTGCAGGTGACCGCAGCCCACGCGAAGTCTAAGCTGCCAAACTTCATCATAATCCTCACCGACGACCAAGGTTACGAGGATTTGGGATGCTACAACTCGCCCCTAATCAAAACCCCACCCAACCGAGTGGCACCATGCGAAGGTTACTATGTTCGCAGTTCATCGTAACTTTTCCCAGCATTACTCAGCACTTCTCAGCACTTCTCAGTTCATTGTCATTATCCTCCCTCGGTTTCTGAACCGCAAAAAAGGAACTGAGAAGTGCTGAGTAGGACTGAGAAAAGCTGAGACATATTGAGTTGTGAGGCAGTCCAGCCTCTGACCACAGCCTCAAACCAAGGTCTTAGAGGACCAAGTTAAAGAGATATCCGAGGGCGATAATAAAGAGGGTTATTGTGCCGAAGAAGATAGCTATCAGTCGCCATGTCATCACTTTTTTGAGCATTGTAGCTTCGGGGAGCGATAGACCCACGACCCCCATCATGAAGGCTATGGCTGTGCCCATTGGGACCCCTTTGGCGACAAAGACTTGGATGATGGGGACTACACCTGCGGCGTTGGCATACATCGGCACGGCCAATATCACCGCCAAGGGTACTCCGTACCATCTATCGGCCGACAGCTGCTCGGTGAAGAAATCCTCGGGTACATATCCGTGCATCGCACCTCCGACAGCTATTCCGATGATGACATATACCAGAACGCCTCGAACTATCCCCCACGCATCACGCAGGATAGAGGGCAGTCGCTCGACGAAAGAGACGCTGTTCTCGTCCCACTCGATCTGCTCCGCCTCGGCATTGGCTTGTATCTGCTGCACCCAAGGTGAGAGGTATCTATCGAGTTTGAACTTACCCAATATGAAGCCTCCGACAACACCCAGAGCGATGCCCGAACCAGCATAGATTAGGGTTGCTTTGAGTCCGAATGTCCCCAGAAACATAGCCACAGCGACCTCGTTGACGAGTGGCGAGGTGATAAGGTAGGCGAAGGTCACACCCAACGGAATCCCCCCTTTGACGAAGCCTATAAAGAGCGGAATAGAGGAGCATGAGCAGAAGGGTGTGATAGCTCCAAAGATAGATGCTAGGAGGTATTGCAGCCCAAAGAGTTTGTGGGTGGTGAGGTAGTTACGCAGCTTCTCGACGGGGAAATATGCGTTGATAACCCCCATCACCGAACTAATCAAGAAGAGCAGCAGCAGGATCTTGATTGTGTCGTAGAAGAAGAAGTTCACCGCAGCCCCTAGGTGCGACGTGGCCTCAATCCCGAAGATATCGTAGACCAACCAATCAGCAAAACGTTGTACCATAATTACTCACATCTACAATATTTGTATGATCCACATGCGCACGATGGCTCCATCTGGGTGGCATACAACTTATAAAATTCGCGCTTTATCTCGTCGCGTACCCTGCGGAACTCACTCTCGATAAATTCGGGTGTGCCCACGGCGTGTGAAGGGTCGTCGAAGCCGATATGTAGACGGTGTGCGACCTTGCCCACAAAGGCAGGGCAAGACTCATTGGCCCCTCCGCAAACGGTGATTACGTAGTCCCACGCCTCGCCCAAATATTTCTCTACGGAGTCAGAGGTGTGCGCAGATATATCTATCCCCACCTCGGCCATCGCCTTGACAGCCCCCTCGTTGAGCCTACCGCTCGCCTCCGTGCCTGCCGAAAAGACCTTTAATGACTTGTCGAATGATTGCAAAAAGCCGTGCGCCATCTGGCTACGACAGCTATTGCCTGTGCATAAAATCAAAACTTTCATCTCTTTATAAATAAAACATCATACCATAATAAACTCCCACCCCGATAAATAACAGAGCTACAACCATCGAGAACCACTTCTGGAACGTCTTGATGCGATTATAAACCTTACCAACCTCACCGACGCTATAGGCCAATACCCATGCTACAATAATAACGGGCAGCGCTGTAGCCACGGCAAAGACCGCAGGCATCAAATAGCTTGCCGTAGAGCCTGCCGACATGGGGATCAACATCCCGAAGTAGAAAACTCCACTCGTCGGGCAGAAAGCAAGGGCAAACAGTACCCCCAGCAGGAGAGCCCCTACGCCCCCGCGCCCCTTTATTTTGTCGCCCTGCGAGTCACCCAAACCATTGAACCCGAAGCTCGGCAGGTTGAGCTTGTCGCCAAAGAGCATAAAGAGACCAATGAGGATAAGGGCTGGTGAGAGCAACATCTCGCCATACTTCGTTACAGCTTTCTGAACCCCAAAGAGCGATGATCCCTCCCTGAGAATAGTTATCAAGATGACACCCAAAACCGTGTAACTAATAACTCGCCCCAATGTGTAGAGCAGCCCATTCCTGAAGATCCTGTTGCGTGATCCCAAGTCACGGCCAATAAAGCCAATGGCGGTGATATTCGTAGCGAGTGGGCAGGGGGAGACCGCTGTTAGTAGCCCCAATAAAAATGCTGTGAAAATGGGTGTTGTGGAGCTCTCGAGTAGCGATTGCAACCACTCCATTACTCCGCCATCTTTTTGATTGACTCTTTGAGTTTTTTCCTAAATTGCTCAGGGTTATTTTTGGCATATTGGAAACTCATTGCCGTGAGGTTGTCGACCTTGCCACCCTTGACAACAATAAGCGACGAGCTCGCGATCTCATACTTGTCGGCAATCTTCTCACCCTCGGCGGTCGAGAAATCTACGCTCTTCATCACCACCTTGTCGCTTGCCAACTCCTTGACTACCGCCTCGGCCTCTGTTCCGATCGCAATGCATGTTACGCAACGTTGCTTGCCATACATATACATCACCTCCACAACCTCCGCTTCGGCGCTTGTGCTCTTTGAGACTGTTGCAGCAGTCGAGGTTGAGATTGCAGGTGTGTTAGAATTTACCTTGTCGTTACTCTGCGAATTAGAGGTCTTACCATTTACGCACGAGATAGCTACCAAAAATGCAGCTATCATAACTACTCCTTTTTTCATATCTACATCTAGTTTTGTTTGGTTAATAATCCCTTCACTTCGCTTGCCGACAATTTTTTGCCCGACGACACAACCTTGCCATCGACAACAACGGCTGGTGTGCGCATCACATTGTAGCTCATGATCTCCATTAGGTCCTCGACCTTCGTAACTGTTGCGTCGAGCCCCATCTCTGCGACCACTTGGCGTACGGTTGCCTCCAATGCCTTGCATCCTGCGCACCCTGTTCCTAATACTTTTATCTCCATTTTTTATCTGTTATTGATTGGTATTGTTTGTTATTCGTGACCGTTGCAAGGCGGCGAAATTTCAAAGAAACCGTAGAGCTCTGATCGGTCACGTACGCTAAGTACGCTCCCTCACAGCCCTATACGCCATCTTTAAAATTTCATCCACCTATCAACATTCTCTTTTTAGGAGCAAAACAAATGTTTTGCAATGGTCTCTATTCGCAAAACTACGAATAATATTTGAAAAAATGGAGAGATTTAAGAAAAACTGCGTTTTTCTGTTATATTGCGTTAGGGGCAGCGGATTGGGGTCCGCAGTGACGTGAGGGGATTGGTTGGTTACAGCTCTTGCGAGCTGTTCGCCCTCCTAGCACTTTTTTTGCTGCTCAAAAAAAGGTGCTTTTTAGGAGTGGAGGGCGAGTTTCGGAGAGTCCATAATATCGAGGACTGCCCTGCGCGGGCGGCGGCGGAGAGATCTCCGCGGATCCGAGAAAAACTGCGTTTTTCTGTTGTATTGCGTTAAGAGTGGTGGGTTGAGATCCGCAATGACAAAAAAAACAGATAGGGAAAGAGATACCCCTTTTCCGATCTGTTACATTTTGTATTCCCTCAAAGGGGCGTTCTAGATTACTCTAGTCCGATACCAAACTCAGCAAGCTTAGCCTTAACAACCTCTTGGTACTTAGCCAAAGACTCGTCAGCGTTCTTGCCAAAAGAGATCTTCTCGCCCGACTCAGAACCGATCTTATCCATCTCGGCTTGAAGCTCTGTAGCGATCTGAGCAACCTCATCAGGAGTTGTTGCAGCCGCAGTTTGCTCTGTAGCCTCAATAACCAACTCATTGATTTTGTCCACCTCGGCGTTTCCACACGACACCATCATACATGCACATAGCAAAGATAGTGAAAGAAAAAATTTTTTCATACTCTAAATAATTTGTTATAAATTCTCCACAAAGGTAATGGGTCATATTGTTATTTGCAAATTATTACCGTAAATAAATGGTGAATGGTGAATGGTGAATGGTCACTAGTGTCCCATTAAAATTCATAAACGTTCATTGGGGCATTTGAGATTTAGTTAGTTACAGCTGTTTCGTGTCGGCGACGATTTGAATTTATAATCTTCCGCTCGTCATTGCGGGCTTGATCCGCAATCTCATCTATATGAGCTGTGAGCGAGATTGCGGATCAAGTCCGCAATGACGACAGGGTTAAAATAATTTTAATGGGACGCTAGTGATGAATAATGAATGGTCAATGATCGAAAACTTTCGCATGCTGCCACTCGGTTGGGTGGGGTGTTGCGCGCGCGGAGACCCCAACGGGGGGTAATATAAAAAGAGTGTCACGGACCGAAAGCTAGCTTTCATGGTCCGTGACACTCTTTTTATATTATAGGTTCACCAGAGGTGAACTTCCGCGCGCGCAACAGCACTTTCAACCGCAATAAAGACAAATCACAGCTTGCTGTGCGCCCGCCGGCGTGAGGCAGTCCTCGGCACTAAACTAGCCAATATCCTTATTTAGCCTCGACGAAGTGGAGAGCAGCGCCGCCGTTCTCGATAAGGTTGAGGGTGATTACATCGCCATACTTAGCTGTGCGCGACGAGATCTCTACATTGGTACGAGTATTAAGCTCTAGGTTATCTTGATAGAGTTTAACATCATATGTCTTACCTTTCTCGAGGAATTGAGTTGTGTTGATCTTCACTGTACGAGCCTTTGTGGTCATTGTACCTACGAACCACTCTGTGCCTGTGCGACGAGCCACGGTGATATAGTCACCTACATCGCCATCAATTGTGCGTGAGTCGTCCCATACAGCTGGCACGTTAGCCCAGTACTCCAACTCTGGTTCACCTCTGTAGGCTGTTGGTTTGTCGTACCAGAACATGAACTGTAGAGGGCTATAGTATACAGCAGCCATTGCGAGTTGGTGTGCGCGAGTTGTCTGGATACGGTTGCTGAAGTAGCAAAGTGTGTAGTCACCAGCACCGCATAGGTAGCGAGTGAATGGGAGGGCAACATTATTGAATGAGTCTGGCATCTCCTCGTTTCCGCGGATACCCTCTTGGGTCATAAGGTTAGGGTACGTACGTGAGTATCCTGTTGGGCGGTACTCGTCGTGGATGTCGACCAACATCTCGTACTCTGCACACTTCTCTACCCACTCGTGTACGAGGTTAGTAACCTCTTGGCTACCTACATCTACGAATCCGAATTTGATACCTGCGAGTCCCCACTCCTTATAGATCGGCAGGATCACGTCTATAGATCTAGCGAGGGCGATCTTGTTGACATATACCAAAACGCCGATATTCTTAGTCGCTGCATACTCGCAGATCTTCTTCAAGTTGAGGTTACGCTCATAGAGCTCGATACGAGGATCCGATGTTGTAGCTCTGTCGGGGCCATACCATCCAGCATCGAAGTGTACGTAGTCGAGTCCACGTGCTGCGGCGAAGTCCACACCTGCGATTCCATCCTCTTGGGTGAGTCCTGTGCGGAACACCTTACCGGGTCTGATCCACGATGTATCTTTGATCTTGCAAGGCTCGTTGAGGTTCAAGAAGAGGTCGTTGTTGTTGATAAGGTCTGTTGGCTTGTCGCCTGCCATGATTGTTCTCCATGGTGTTTGGTATGGAGTTGTGATCTTCACGTCGCTAGCTAGGACGGTAACGAGTGTGTTGGCTTGTTTGGGGCACAAGTTGAAACGGCTACGTGCGTAGTTGACCATTGCGGCCTCACCCACAGCTACAGATAATCCATTCTTGAGCTTCATGGTAACTGGGCGCTCGCAATCTTTCTCCCAACCCTCGAGCGGAAGCAACTCATATGGACCCTGTGCCCAAGTAGAGTAGTATGCTTGTGTGCTCTTTGGCATTGTGAATGTAGTGCGCTCAGCCGAGATTGTCATCTCCTTAGGGCCATCGGGGAAGGCGTATCTAAACGCGACACCCTCGTTGTAGGCTCTAACGACGATGTTGAGCTTCTTGCCCTCTCCGCTAAGCTCGAAGATAGCCTCGTTGTATTTGTCGACAATTGTTGAACGCTCGCCATAGACAGGCTCCCAAGTTTGGTCTACAGATGAAGTCTTGGTGTCGGCAAGGGCGAGATCCTCGCACCACGCTTTGCCATCTACCTCGAAACCAAATTTACTCTCCTCGACAATAGCTTTGCCTTTGTAGGTCACGCTATAGAACGTTGGAGTTTGGCCTGCGTCGCTCTTCTGGTAGAGTGTGAATGTGTAGTTCTTGTCGGGTGATTTGAGCTTCGTGACACTGCTCTTGATGATTGATTGTGCCGAAATAGTCTGCGTTGCGAACAACACAAGCGTCAGCACAAGTGAATAGAATAGGTTCTTTTTCATGGATAGTATTAATGGTTAGTAAAAATTTAATAGGACAAATTTACAAAAAAAATATGGGAAATTTCAACTTTGTGAACAAATAAGCAACACTTTTTTATATTGGTATATAAATTGTATAAAGGAGGGGTGTAGCAAAGGATAAATCGGGATATGTGAAGAAAATATTTGGTAAATTAAAATTTAATTCATATCTTGCCACTCCCAAGCTGATGGGACTATTGAGATAACAACTTTAATTTTAAAAACTTTTTTGCCTATAGACGATAGATTTACTCTTTGATAAATTAAAATATAAGGGTATGAATGTGCAAACTTCATTAAGCGACAATATGTTGCTTAACAACTATCTGCAAGGTGACAAGATGGCTATATCTCATCTCATAGAGCGACACTCTAAGAGGGTGAAGAGCTACATCCGTATGCTCGTCAAGGATCCGCAAATGAGCGATGATCTACTCCAAGATACATTCATTAAGGCTGTGAAAATGATCGACGCAGGGCGATATACCGAATCGGGTAAATTCCTCTCGTGGATACTTCGTATAGCTCATAACTTGGTGATTGATCACTTCCGCCATATGAAAAATAGCAAGACCCTCAACGAGGCTGAGGCTGGATATGATGTGATCGGGACACTTAAAATCGCCGAGAGCTCGCTCGAAGATAAGATTATAACGGAGCAGATCCATGCCGACCTGCACCAACTCGTCGACCTCCTCCCTGCCGAACAGTCCGAAGTCGTGCGCCTGCGCTACTTCTCGGAGCTCAGTTTCAAGGATATAGCCGAACAGACAAACGTGAGTATCAATACCGCCCTAGGGCGTATGAGGTACGCCCTCATCAACCTCCGCGCTATGATTAAAGAGAAAAATATCTCGCTTACGTCTTGATCGGCTGTGGTCAGAGGCTTTGGTTAGAGGCTGTGGTCAGAGGCTGTGGTCAGAGGCTGGACTGCCTCACGCCGGCGGGCGCACAGCAAGCTGTGATTTGTGTTTCCTTGCGCTTTTGTGTTTGTTGAGGCCGCGAGGAATTTACGCGCAGCGTAAAGTACATAGTCGACCCTTATATATAAATTACCATCTTGATTTATAATGAATTACGACTGGTTTAGGTTTGGAAATATCTGCAAGTTTTTGTATCTTTATGGTGTAAAACTTGCA
>JBCQUO010000055.1:0-12942 GCA_047173955.1 Rikenellaceae bacterium | reverse complement strand
GGTGAATGGTGAATGGTGAATGGTGAATGGTGAATGGTGAATGGTGAATGGTGAATGGTGAGACTTAACTCCTAACTCCTAACTCCTAACTCCTAACTCCTAACTACAACGTCATTGCGGCCCCCGAGCCGCAATCCCTAGCGAAACATTGCACGCAGAGGTTGAGATTGCGGATCGAGTCCGCAATGAAGTGGGTGGATAGATTGCATATCCAAGAAAAACGGAGTTTTTCTGTTATTTGTGGTCAAGCACGATAGGAATCACAAGAAACTTTTGTACATTTGCATTTTGCAATTTGTTTTTCTATGATCCAATATATCGACAATTTAGTTAATCAATGTGGATGGGTGGGAATGGCACTTATGGCCGCTACCCTCTTTTTCTTTGCCCTGCAGCTATACTACTACCTAGCTCGCTACGCCAAAATATCCAAATACAAAGATAAAGGCCGCACAGAAGTACGCACCGAGACACCCACGGTGTCGGTACTCGTGCCACTCTTTACCGAGGATTACCCCTTCCTCGACGAACGCCTGCCGCTGATTATGGCACAAGAGGGGGTTGATTTCGAGGTGGTGTTGATATACATAGGGGTCAACACAGATTTCTACGACGACCTACAGCGACTCCAACAGGTGTTGCCCAACATCGTGGTGACCAAGATTCAATCCAACCCACGTTTCCCGATCTCTATCAAAACAGCCCTCAACGTAGGTATCAAGGCGGCCAACAACGAATGTATGGTCTTCACCTCGGCCGACTGCTACCCCCTTAGCGACAAATGGCTAGCACTCATGGCCAATGGCTTTAGGCGCGGAGATTTGGTGTTGGGGTATTCGGGTCTGGAGCCCGAGAAGGGTATGGCCCGACTCCTTATGCGCACAGAGCGAATGATGAACTCTGCGGCGTGGTTGAGCCGTGCGATCATAGGTAAGCCATATCGCGGTCTGAGGACAAACATTGGTTGGACCAAAACCCTATACTACAACGCTCGCGGATTTAGCCACCTCAATATGAATACAGGCGAAGATGATCTCTTTGTGCAGCGACTCCTCGAGGCTAAACCCTCGGTGAGCATAATCCTATCACCACGCGCCACCCTCAACGAGGTGTGTTGGGGCGATATTAGATGGTGGCACGAGCAGTATAGATACTACCGATCGACATTTGCCTTCTACCCCTTCGGGTCCAAAAGTTTCGAGAGGTGGGAGCTTCGTAGCCGCGTCTTGTTTGGTGGATGTGCGCTAGCCTCGATTATTATGCTGCCCCTCGAGATCAAAATAGCGGCTATTGTGTTGGTGCTACTGCGTATATTGGCAGTGGCCCTCACGGTCAAAGGTGTGGCCAAGCGTCTGGGCGAAAAGGATGTGGTTTTGAAGTATGGACTCTACGATGTGGTGAGCCCACTATATATAATGATGGTAGACGCATGGCTAAAGGTGCGTCGTGATCCAAAGGTATGGAGATAGATGATTATATCGTAGCCGACGACCGAGAGTTGGTCAGTAGGGTGATCGACGAGGGTGATGATGTCGCCTTCGAGTTCCTCTTTACGCGATATAGAGAGTCTATACGTCGGCTGCTGATATCCAAGCTAGGCGGAGGGTCGCTCGATGTGGATGATCTATTGCAGGAGACATTCATTAAGGTCTATATCCATATCCACCGCTACGATCCGCGCTACACCTTCGGGCAGTGGATATACACCATTGCGCGCAACACCTTCATTGATTTCTGTCGCAAACGTCAAGATGAGCTCCCCATAGATGAGCGTCTGTTCACATCCGAGTCGAAGATCCCCACCCCCGAGGAGAGCGTTATCAACTCCCAAAAGCGCGTACATATCGAGAACTGCATCGTGCGTCTAAGCGCCACCCAACAGCTCCTCTTTAGGATGAGATTTTTGGAAGAGTACTCCTACGAAGAGATCGCCGAGAAGCTATCCATGCCTCTGGGCACCGTCAAGACCAATATCCACCGCGCGAGGGCAATGATGTGTAAATTGATCGGCGAGGGGGAGAAATAACAAATAAACTCATTTTATCAAACCCCATTGCAGATCCCGAGGTACGTCATTGCGGCCCCCGAGCTGCAATGACGTATAGTTTTGAAAGGCAATCCAATACTGACGAATAGCATTGAAAGATAATCTTGACAGATAACTTTAAAAAGCAACTTTGACAAACAATGAATAAATCATACATTTATTTTGTTACAAATAAAAACAATACCGCTTTATATGTAGGGGTGACGAGCAATCTGCAAAAACGTATACTGGAGCATAAAGGACACGAAAGAGTTGATAGCTTTAGTGATAGATATAATTGTGTTAAGTTGGTCTATTTTGAGGAGTATGGAGATATTCGATATGCTATTGCTCGTGAGAAACAGTTAAAAAATTGGAAACGAGAATGGAAGAATAAATTAATCGAAAGTTTGAATCCAGAGTGGAATGACTTGATGGAGTAATTACACACACCTCGAGATTGCGGCCTCAGCCACAATTTCGACCTATCAAACAACCCACCCCGTCATTGCGGCCTCCGAGCCGCAATCCCTAGCGAAACATTGCACGACTGAGGTAGAGATTGCGGCTCGGGGGCCGCAATGACGGTTGTGCGGAGAGATTGCGGCTCGGGGGCCGCAATGACGGTTGTGCGGAGAGATTGCGGCTCGGGGGCCGCAATGACGGTTGTGCGGAGAGATTGCGGATCAAGTCCGCAATGACGCAAGGGGTGGACTGTAAGGACGAATTAATTTCAAGGAACTGAGGTGTTACGAACAAATGATAATTGCCCTTTTCATACGTATGCATGGGAGAAATAACAATATTTTTTATTAAAAACGTGTTATCAATTTGCATATCCCAAATAATATTTATAAGTTTGTGCAACAAATTAAGAGCGTTATTGAATTTATGACAACAACACAACGATATTTCTTCTTCTTTTTTAACTACTTCTTTTATTACCGAAAGAGGGCGGGAGAGAATGTATCTGTAGTTATGTCGTAACGAATACAGAATATAGAGAATCCCGCCTAGTAGATAGGTGGGATTTTTTGTTAAAAAAGGAATTATATTTAGATGAAACAAGTAACCATACAAGGTGTCTCGGGGTGCTACCACGAGCAAGCAGCCAAGGAGTTCTTCGCACGCGAACAGATCCAGATCGTTGAGTGTCTTTCGTTTGGGGATATGTTCGAGCGTATGGCTTCGGACAGATCGCTGCTTGGTGCTATGGCCATAGAGAACACAATCGCTGGGTCGCTGCTCCAAAACCACGACCTATTGCAGTCGAGCGATCTGAGGATCATAGGCGAGCATAAGCTCCATATCTCGCACTGCGTCGCAGCTCTCAAAGGGGAGACGATAGCCGATATCGAGGAGGTGAACTCGCACCCTATAGCGCTCATGCAGTGCCAAAAGTGGCTGGGCGAACACCCAACGATCAAGGTGGTCGAGAAGGGTGACACCGCGAGCAGCGCCAAAGAGATTGCCGAGAGGGGGCTCCGCGGACGCGCGGCTATATGTAGCAAACACGCAGCTGAGCTCTATGGGCTCAATATTTTGGACGAGGGTGTCGAGACCAACAAACGTAACTTCACGAGGTTTTTGATCCTTGCCGATAGGAGTGTAGCCGAGGGGATGGTCGATGCCAAGAACATCAACAAAGCGTCGTTGGCCTTTGCTTTGCCCCACTCGTCGGGATCGTTGTCGAAGGTGTTGTCGATCTTGTCGTACTACGATCTCAACCTCTCGAAGATCCAATCGCTGCCAATCGTTGGGCGTGAGTGGGAGTATTTCTTCTACATCAACCTCTGCTTCGATAGCCGCGTGAGATTCCTCCAAGGGTTGGAGGCGATCAGACCATTAACAAATGATTTAAAAATATTAGGTGAATATGTCCAGTGTGCAAACCCCTTATAATTTTCGCCCTGCTCAACGCATAGAGCAGGTTAGCGAATACTACTTTTCGAAGAAATTGCGTGAGATTGCAGCGCTTAATGCGGCGGGGAGAGATATTATTTCTTTGGGAGTTGGGGGTCCCGATCGTCCGCCACGCCACAGCATCATCGACACTCTGTGCGAGCAGAGCAGGGTAGAGAGCAATCACTCATATCAGTCGTATGTCGGAATCCCCGAACTCAGGGAGTCGATGTCGGCGTGGTACAAAAGGATCTATGGGGCGAAGTTCAACCCCACGAACGAGATCATGCCGCTGATTGGCTCCAAGGAGGGAATCATGCATATCACAATGGCTTTTGTCAACCCCGGCGACGGGGTGTTGGTCCCCAACCCGGGCTACCCTACATATTCGTCGGTGAGCAATTTGGCCCAAGCCCAGATATATAAATATGACCTTAAGCCCGAGAATGATTGGCTGCCCGACTTCGAGGCGCTCGAGAGCTTGCCGCTCGACAAGATCAAGCTGATGTGGGTCAACTACCCCAATATGCCCACAGGGCGTAATGGCTCAATTGAGCTATACGAGAAGTTGGTGGCCTTCGCTCGCAAACACTCGATTGTGGTGGTCAACGATAACCCCTATAGCCGAATATTGAACCCTACGCCAATGAGCATAATGCAGGTTGAGGGGGCTAGGGAGTGTTGCATAGAGCTGAACTCGCTGAGCAAGAGCCACAATATGGCTGGATGGAGAGTGGGAATGTTGGTCTCTAACCCTACATTTGTGGAGTGGATCCTTAGGGTCAAAAGCAATGTCGACTCGGGAATGTTCAAACCCTTGCAGTTGGCCGCAGCCCACGCTATGACCCTCGGTCAGGAGTGGAACGATGAGCTGAACGCGGAGTATGGAGCGCGTCGCAAGGTGGCCGAAGAGATTGTAGCTGAGTTGGGCTGCACGTTCGACCCCAAGCAGGTGGGTCTGTTCCTGTGGTGCAGGATCCCCGACGCTGAGGTCTCGGCCGAGGTGCTGTGCGACAAGATCCTAGACAACGCTCGAGTATTTATAACTCCGGGATTTATATTCGGAGACCAAGGCCAGAGATATATACGCATATCGCTCTGCGCAACACAACAAAAGATGGGCGAGGCGTTGGAGAGGATCCGCGCTGCACAGATATAAAAAAGGTAAAAATTTTATAATAATACACAAGACAATGAACGAGATTAATCCTATCCTATTCCCCGAGCTAGACGCAACGCGTCCACTGATCATCTCGGGACCATGTAGCGCCGAGACCGAGGGTCAGGTGCTCAGTACAGCCAAAGAGCTAGCCGCTCAGGGCATTCAAATTTTCCGCGCAGGAATCTGGAAACCACGTACCAAACCGGGAGGTTTCGAGGGTATCGGCAAAGAGGGACTCGCATGGTTGCGTCGCGTGAAGTTGGAGACTGGAATGTTGACAGCTACAGAGGTAGCTACAGCAGAGCACGTATACCAAGCCCTCAAAGCAGGTGTCGATTTGTTGTGGGTCGGAGCACGTACTACAGCCAACCCATTCGCTGTGCAAGAGGTGGCAGACGCATTGCGCGGTGCCGATGTGCCTGTGTTGGTTAAGAACCCTGTATCTCCAGATTTGGAGCTCTGGATCGGTGGCATCGAGCGTATCTACAACGCTGGTATCCGTCGCATAGGTGCTATCCACCGCGGATTCTCTACCTACGACAAGACAATCTACCGCAACGTGCCTCAGTGGGCTATTCCAATCGAGTTCCGTCGTCGCCTTCCCGAGGTGCCTATCTTCTGCGACCCTAGCCACATCGGTGGAAAGCGCGACCTTATCAAGCCTATCAGCCAACAAGCTATGGACCTTGGATTCGATGGACTTATGATCGAGTCTCACTGCAACCCTACAGAGGCGTGGAGCGACGCATCACAACAGGTTACACCATGCGCTTTGAAAACGTTGCGCGAGGAGATCATCATCCGCGATAGCGTAGTCACAACAGAGGACCTCGCAGACCTACGCAGACAAATTGACGAGCTCGATAACGCTCTTCTCGAGATGTTGGCTAAACGTATGCGCGTATCTAAAGAGATCGGGGTATACAAAAATGAGCATAATATGCCTGTTCTTCAGTCTAATAGATATGAGAAACTCCTCGAAAACCGCTCACAAAATGCAACACTTATGAGCATGAACGAGGACTTCATCCGCACAATCCTTCGCGCTATCCACGAGGAGTCTGTTCAACAACAAATCGAGATCCTTAATCAATAAGGGGCTCGGTTTGATGGTTCGGTTTAGTGCCGAGGACTGCCCTCACGCTGAACTGCCCCCCAAAAGTTAGACAAAAAAACTTTTGGGGGATTTTTATGGAATCACAATTAAATGAAGAAAACATTAAGTTATTAAACCTTTATAATGAAGGTTACGGAAGTACTACTATTGGCAAGATGTTGGGGCAGCGTGGGTTTGTTGGGTGGAATAGGTATGGCTCGCCATTATCTCATCAATAGCCTCTCGGTGCTCCTCGAACACCAATCCATACTTCTTACCTTTCACCTCCTTCTCAAGCTCGCTTAGGTATCCTAAAAGACTAGCTGCATTATCGTCCTGCTCTGCCTTAGCTATATACGTGCGTATAGCCTTGATCTTACTAATCAACTCCTCACGACGCTTCTTTGATATATTTGTACTCATTACTTAATTCAGGATATTATTAACTTTATGCGCACAAAGCGCACAATACAAAGATATAATTTTTTATCATAAATAAGAAATATAATACAATATTCCATATCATCCAAAAGCTAATTGAAAAGCCTCAGCATATCTCGGTAAGGCTCAGCAGAGAGACCTCTTCTCACGCTCAAACACAACAAGTCCCGCCTTGGCGATTTACCAAAACAGGACTCATTATTTTATGCAAAGGGAAATTAACCCTCATGCTTACTTTAAATTAGAGACTAAAGGTTGAATAATTTGTCAAGTACCATTTTTTATTTTTTAGTGAGAAGGTTGCCGAACCAGATGCTGCACCGCCATCACTACTCCAACCGTAGGTGAAGACTTATTTTAGAGGTGTTTTGAATAAGGAGACCATTGCAAAATCGCTCAACACCCCTCCAATTCATTCAACTTGGATTTTTTTTGTGGATTTCAGACGATTTTAGATTTAAAATATCTGCAATGCACCCTCTCAAAGAGGCTCTATCTTCCTATTTTTTTAGAAGTTGACACAATGATCCTTGGCGCACGGTATAAGTTGTGCGCCATCGCTTCGAGTAGATGTTGTGAGTGGGTCTTTGCTAACCCTACGTAGCGTGCTGTTCCTGAACCAAACCACCGTCGCATTGAGCCAAACGTCCGCTCTACTTTATATCTCGTTCGTGAAACAGCCTTGTTGAAAACTCCCTGCCAATGTGTGATTTTGCGCCCCTTGACATTTCTGAACATTATTCTATTTCGCAGACCTCGAGAAGCTATCACCTCATCATTATATGCACTTTTATAACCTTTATCACCCTCGACTGTAGCTCTTGGTTTAAGCTCAATTTTGTCTAATACTGGCTCCAAGTTCCGTATGTCACTCTCGTTGGCTGGCGTAGTGTGAACTCCTAGTATCAGACCATTAGGATCAACTCCCTCGTGTAGCTTATAGCCAAAACGATAGACACCGCGCTTCTCGATCCACGCTGCCTCAGGGTCTACATTTGGCTGAATTTTCTTGACCAATTTCACCGCACTCTCTTTGGGTGCCTCTTCTTTGGTCGAATCCTCCTCTCGATCTTTGACTATCTCATACTCTTGCTTACCTCGTGGCTTGCGTGGAGAGTCAGTGATTGAGGCATCGACAATCACACCTGTGCGAACCAAAATTTTATGTTGTTCCAATTGGCGATTGATCTCCGTAAAGAGCTTCTCGTAGCCATTTCGTTTGTTCAACTCACCGCGAAAACGACAGATGACGCTATGGTCAGGTACGGTAGCATCTAGCGGAATCCCCACAAAGCGGCTGAACGAGATACGGTCATTGACCTGATCCTCCAGTTCGTAGTCGCTCAGACCATACCACGTTTGTAGCAGAGTCATCTTGAAGAGCAATAGGGCTGGGTAACTTTCTCGTCCAGTTGCGCTTTTTCCCTTGCGATAATACTTGTGAAGTAGCTTCTCGACAGGTTTCCAGTCGATGAGGATATTGATCTGTGCGAAAAACTCGCTTTTCTTTACTCGATGCGCCGTAGTGATGTCGGCAAGGCTGATTAATTGTTGCTTCTCCATGCTCAAAGATACAGATAATTATTTGAATATCAAAGTATTATCGAATTTATTCTGAAAATTACCTTGCAATGGTCTCCAACTCCAAACAGCAACGCAGACGAGCTAAAATTTGGCGAAAACTCCAACCCATCAGACGTTATATATTGGCAATTCTTCGACGGACAATATAAAATTCGTTGCAAAACGTTTAACGTACGTGACCGATCAGAACTATACGGTATCTTTGAAAGTTCGCCGCCTTGCAACGGTCTCTTAATATAAGTCTACAACGTCATATTTTTTATACTTAGATAGGTCGATATTTCCGAGTGGAGATTTAGATTTTTTGATCCCCTTAAACTCTATAGAGGCGCGGTCATTATCTGCATCATACAAAATTTTTGTTGGCAACGAACTCTTGGGGTCAATATATATTGTAATTTTATCCACATCCATAGTGCGCTTCTTGCCATCGGCTTTGGGCTTCAGGACAATAACCTCACCACTCGGTTCCAACTTCACATCGAACCCTTCGCCCACAAGATCGAACGCTCGCGCAGGGTTACTCAGCAACATATTGTCACCACCCACGACCCTCTCGATCACCACCTCTTGGGTTTTGTGGCTCACCTCGTAGCGACGATCTCCTTGCCCCCACAACTCTACGCTCTGCATATTTATATGGTAACTCTCTCCACTCACGCGATAGCTCCCCTCGATAGTAGAGCCCTTGACATCGACCGTGATATCCGACTCATAATCAACCATCTCTTTGAGGTTAGATGATATCTGCTCCAACACTCTCTCACCTTGCGTTTGGGCCGACGCTGATAGCACGACAAATAGGGAGAAGAGCCCTATCAGAAGATTTTTTTTCATTGCTTTGCGTTTTAACCTACATTTTTAACTAACCCCCAGATCCTGCAATTTGGCCTCCAGAGATTGTGAGTCATGGAACAATATTTCGCGTGGTTTGGCCCCCTCTTGGCGACCCACGATACCAGCCTTTTCGAGCTGTGTCATGATACGTCCTGCGCGGTTGAATCCAACCTCGAAGTTACGTTGAATGTATGAAGTTGAGAGCGCTCCGCCCGAGACTGCCGTACGCGCAATCTCCGCAAAGAGCGAGTCATACTTGATTGGTGCCCCACTCTGCGACCCCATATCTGCATCTCCTCCACCCTCGGGCGAGTAGTCGGGAAGGCGATAGGCCTCCGAGTAACCCTGTTGGCGGCTGATGTGGTCGACAATTCGTTGCACCTCGTCCGTCTCGACCAAAGCACACTGCACGCGCGTGAGCTCTCCATCCTTCGAGAACAACATATCTCCGCGACCGATGAGTTGGTTCGCTCCCGGCTGGTCGATAATCGTGCGCGAGTCGATCATCTGCATAACCCTAAAGGCTATACGTGCAGGGAAATTAGCCTTGATACCTCCCGTGATAACCTTCACATCGGGGCGCTGGGTGGCGATAATGAGATGGATACCCACCGCACGTGCCTTCTGAGCAAGGCGCATAACAGGTGCCTCGACTTCGCGAGTCATCATAATAAGGTCGGCAAACTCATCGACCACCACCACGATATAGGGCATGTAGAAGTGTCCATTTTCGGGATTCAGAGCGCGGCGTTTGAATTTATCGTTGTACTCCACGATATTGCGCACCGCAGCCTGAGAGAGCAATTTAAGGCGCTTCTCCATCTCCTCGCAGAGGGCATTTAGCGTATACACTGCCTTTTTAGGATCGGTGATAATCACATCATCCTCCGACTCCATTTTGGCCATAAAGTGACGCTCGAGGTTTTTGTATGGGGTGAACTCCACCATCTTGGGGTCGATCATCACCAGCTTCAACTCCGCAGGGTGTTTGCGATAGAGCAGCGAGGTGATTATCGCGTTGAGTCCCACCGACTTTCCTTGGCCCGTAGCACCTGCGACCAAAAGGTGAGGCATCTTCGCGAGGTCAAAGGCGTAGCTTGAGTTTTGGATGGTTCGACCTATCACGATTGGCAACTCCGCCTTCATCTCCCTAAACTTAGCACTTTGAACCGCCGAATACATCGACACCACCTGCTTATTGCGATTAGGAACCTCGATTCCGATTGTCCCACGCCCGGGGATAGGGGCTATGATACGTATACCCAACGCTTTGAGACTCTGGGCAATATCATTCTCCAGACCTTGTATCTTGGCGATCTTAACACCTTGGGCTTGGACAATTTCGTAGAGCGTGATCGTCGGACCCACCGTAGCTTTGATCTTGCTGATAGGTATACCGAAGTTCTTTAGAGTCTCCTCTATTCGCGATTTATTATCATATATTTCATCATCATTAACCTCAAATTCAGACCTATAATCTTCGAGCAAGCTCGCTGGCGGACGCTCATAGTTGTAGAGGTCGCGAAGCGGATCATAGAGCACGCTATTTGAATCATCTTCGTCCAAAAGTTCCTCCTCATTGGCCTCCACGGTAATCACTATTCCGCTCTCTTCATCCTCTTCCACTATATCGGGGCTAGGCTGGTCTATAGAGAGTTCTACTTCCTCCTCACCGCCCAAGAGCTCGATCCCCTCTTTGTGGCGCGACGTAGGTTCAACCGCAGGTGTTGTTTCGAAAGTTGGCTCAGAGGTTGGCTCAATAACCGCCCCCGAATCATCTACATCCACAAGTTCCAACCCCTCTCTGCGCATGCGCGAATAGGCACTATTTATGGTCTCCTCGCCCATAATCTCCTCCCCATCATCAAGAACTGTAAATGGCGATGGCTCCTCCTTAGGCTCTACATCTGCCACAACACGTTTGGTGGGTGGAGATGGCAAAATAACCGTTGGTGGAACAGCGCACTCCTCTGGTTCTTGTATAGGCTCCGCAGCAGCAACCTCCGCAGCAACGACAGGTTCGGTAGGCTCTGGTGGAGCAACGAAAAATGGATTGGGCTCCTCGACAATAGGTTGAACGGGCGGTTCATCGTTGACGATAGGTTCGCTCCTTGGCTCATCATCTACCAACTGTGGATCTAGGGTATCTTGGGGACGCGACTTAACGCTATTCTTCATGATATCGACGATCTTCTCGCCTCCGCCCACAGCCGCTTGACCTGCGTTATTTACCGTATTTATAAAGTTACGGTTGATAAAAACACCTATGCCGATCCACGCGCAGAGTAGAATAATAACAACTCCAACACCTCCGACAACACCCATCAACAGTTTGCTCAACTCGACACCAAAACCACCTCCGGGGCCGCTATTGAAGGTCTCGAAACCCGAAAAGATAAATCCAAAAGTCAGAGATCCAAAGATCAAAATTAGACTCGCACCGATCAATGTTCGATTCAAGCGCAGAGGCTCACGTTTGAGCACACGCACACCAAGCATAGTCAATACGATTGGTATGACAATGCCCACCAATCCAAACGAACGGCCGATCAAGATCTCACCGATCCATGCGCCAATTCGCCCACAAGGGTTGGCGATCTGCGACATATCGAACTTAGGGCTATCGCTATTCACCCCATTGAGAAGGCTATAGTCCGCTTTCCAATCGACATAGTAAAAGAGAACCGACACAACAGAGAAGACTCCCACGCAAAAAAGCGCAAGCCCCAACATCCATCGCAGAGTGTCTCTATTTGTTATGACGTAGTTATCCTCTACGTTTTTATCTATATTTTTTGTTCTCTTTGCCATCTCTTTACATCTTAAATATTAAATCTGCCTTTGTCGTGAGTCTGCGCAGGTATTCATCATCCGCAAAGGTAATAAAATCATACTTTGCTATATTGCTATTTGCGGCCTCCAAACCACCATCCACCAACAACCTCTCGACCCTTTTAGCTATAGCTGGTGATGGGTCTATGATATTGGCCCGAGGGGCTACTCGCGCAATCTCCTCCCTTAGGAACGGATAGTGCGTACACCCCAATACAATCTGGTCGACACCCTCGCTGACGAACTCACCAACAACATCCCCCACAACTCGTTGTGCATAGTCGCTCCCCTCCATATTGGACTCCACCAGCTCCACAAATCCACGACCAAAGCGCGATATAACTCTGATGTTGTCTCCATACTTGGCCGCCGTGCGGTGAAACATATCACCTTCTATACTTCGCTGCGTGGCCAAAACACCCACAACACCCGTTTGGGTCTGCAAGCAGGCTGGCTTGACCGCAGGTTCCATCCCCACAAAAGGGATGTGTGGATAACGCGACCTTAGTGTCTCGATAGCCACCGCAGTGGCTGTATTGCAAGCCACAACGATCATCTTGCATCCACGATCCAACAAGATACCCACCGCCCTCAGGGCCAACTCATGGATATCCAAAGTAGAGCGTAGACCATAGGGGCAATTAGCCCCATCGCCCAAATACAAGAGCGATTCATGAGGCAGACGATCGCGCACCTCTCGCCACACAGATAACCCTCCAAGTCCCGAATCGTAGATACCTATTGCTCTGTTATCCATACAACTAGAGGTTAACTCTGCGTTTTTACATATTCTACTATAGTATCCAAAATCTCGTCGTCCGAGAGCGGAACAGCCTCGATCACCAACTTCGCACATTTATATATAGGTTCGCGAAGTGTGATGTTTTCGGACATATAGGCCACCAACTCCTCGTCGTTGAGTCCCCTTAGTTTGGGACGTTTGTAGCGACCATTAGCGCTCAAACGCGAAGCAATATTTTCGGCCGTACGTTTCAGATATACCGTAACTCCCACACCATTGAGAAGCGTCATATTGTCGCCCCACACAGGAAGCCCCCCCCC
>JBCQUO010000054.1:0-13010 GCA_047173955.1 Rikenellaceae bacterium | reverse complement strand
TCATCTCCAATAGCACTCTTAAAAACACACCAATAATTATTTTACCCTACTATATTTTCAATTCAATAGCAAAAAATCTCATTTCCAATAGCACTCTTAAAAACACACCAATAATTATTTTACCCTACTTAAAAGCCTCTAAAAAAAATTAATAATTCTCGCGGCGAGGTTCGAAATATGCTTGAGCGTGTTTGCATGCTGGGCATATATCGGGGGCATCGGTTGTGAAGTCAGTTATGAAGCCGCAGTTGCGGCACTGCCATATGATCTCATCGTCGCGCTTGAAGAAGTTGCCCGATCCGATCCTTGCTAGAAGCATGAAGTATCGTCTCTCGTGTTCCTTTTCGGCTACGCAGACCTGTCGGAATGTCTCGGCTATTTCGGGAAATCCCTCTTCGAAGGCTATTCGGGCGAACTCGGGGTATAGAACCTCCCCCTCTTCGTGTTCGCCCTCGGCTGCGGCCAAGAGGTTTTCGGGGGTTGTGCGGATCATTCCAGCTGGGAAGGAGGCGGTGATTGAGACCTCTTGTCCCCCCACTAAGTGTTTGAAAAAACGCTCAGCATGCTCTTTCTCTTGGTCGGCTGTCTCGGCAAAGATTGCGGCGATCTGTTCATACCCCTCCTTCTTTGCAACGCTAGCGTAGTAGGTGTAGCGGTTGCGTGCTTGCCCCTCGCCTGCAAATGCTTTGAGTAGGTTTTGTTCTGTAGCTGTTCCTTGTAAATTTTTCATCTGTAATGGTTTTATGTGTGTAGTTCTGCATTGCAAGAACTGAGCCAAAACAGATCTCTACACAATAAGTATCTCGCCACTCTTGATATACCACAAATACCCCTCTACGCTGTTATATCCCATCTCGAGGAGCAGCTCCATATATCCGCGGAGCTGTTTTTGGTGTTGGGAGTTGTGCTTAGCTCCGAACTTATAGTCGACAACCACAGCCTTACCCCCTCGTATCATCACGCGGTCGGGGCGACGTATCTCGCTACTTTGGGGGACTATGATGTCGTTCTCGTTGCGTATGTCGTCCCACTCGCCCGAGAACCACTCTTTGACCATTGGGTTGTGGAGGGTGTTGAGTATCCCCTCGCGCAGGGTCGAGTGTTCGCTCTGGCTTATGTGTCCATTGAGCTTCATGCTCTCGAGGCGCGTAAATATATCCTCTTGCGACTCCGCCTCCTCAAAGATCTTGTGCATCAGCACACCCATATGCCGAGCATCTATAACACCTTGGTTATCTTCGCTATAGCGCTGCGAGGGGAGTCGTAGCCTTAGGTCGCATTTGGCCGTTGGGTAGCGCTCCATGATATGAAGTCTCTCCTTGGTTGTCGAACGGTCGGGCGTGGGGGGCGAAGGCTCTCCAAAAGTGATGGTTTGAGAGTCGCCATTATCTATGACACGCCCTACGAGGGAGCCCCCTAACTTAGCTTCATCGGTGCGAACCCCGACGACATGGAGCATAACATCTCCGATTTTGGTGTTGGTGAGTTCGCGTTTTTTGGTCGATGGTCGGTGAGGGATAAATATATGCAACGACTCGGCCGCACGCGTGAGGGCTACATACAAAATATTTACATTGTCGATATGTGAGTATACCATCTCGCGGAAGTACTCCTCCGAGAAGCGTGACTCTCCCATCGCCGATTTAAACCTCACGGGGAAGCGCCCCAACTCCTTGACCTCCTCGCCTCCCTCGGCCCACACGATATTGGCAAACTCGCCCGAAGCCTTGGGGTTGAGCGACCAGTTACAATATGGGATTATCACAACTCTCTTTTCGAGACCTTTGGCTTTGTGGATCGTTGTGATCTCGATCGCTGAGTCGCTGCGCTCGACGCTGAGTGATTTTCGCGAGCCGTGCTCCTCCCACCACTCCACAAAGAGGGCTATGTCGCTGATCTTAGTGGCGCTAAAACCGATCAGCTGTTCGTGTATGGCTTGCAGGTATGCGATGTTTTCGCGACTCTGGTCGAGGTGGTGAAACATAACAATCTGCTCGAAGACCTCCTCCAATGACTTTAGGCGTATGCTCCCCAACATCGCGATGGCTGCGTCGTCGAGCGGTTCATCAAAATCTCTTTTGCCCAAGAAGTGGTTGTAGATGGCCAACTGAGTGAGGTCCCCTCGATTGAGCGAGAGTTTCATATTGGCAATCACAAAGCAGCTCACGGGCGAATACCCCACCACCAAAGCCTCTTGGGTCATTACATCGAAGCGATACTTGGGGTCGTTATTCTCCTTCTTCGACTCCAGCAACATATTGGCCACCTTGACACCCTCGGTATTTGTGCGCGTGAGGATCATAATGTCGGAGGGTTTAAATCCGCGGTCGATGATCTCCTTCACTCGCTCGATAATAGGGGGAGTCTCGGTATATGTAGTCACCTCTACGAACCCTTGGGCCGAGGCAACCTTCTTGGGGATTTGTGCATGGTCACGGTAGGCATTTTTGAGCATTCCTCTGAGCTCACCAAAGCTCCTTAGCCCTATATCTCCGCACTCCTTGGCACTCTCGATCATAGCGTCGAGATGTGAGTTTTCGCACTCCACAACCTCCTCGATCATACTATTGTTGAACTCCACCACCACGGGGAGGCTTCGGTAGTTATCTTGGAGCGTAACCACCTCGGTACTCTCGGTGCCCAAAGCCTCGCGTGCCCCCGAGTGGAGTATGCGCCAATCTCCTCCGCGCCACCTATAAATAGATTGTTTGATGTCGCCCACAATCAGCACCGAACTCTCTTCGCTTTGGGCCATAGAGTTTTGGAGCAGGGGCAGGAAGTTATTCCACTCCTTGATAGATGTATCCTGAAACTCATCTATCATAAACCTCTCGAAGCGGTTGCCCGTTTTCTCGTATATGAATGGAGCGTCGTTGTCTTTGATGAACTCCGCGAGGATCAATTTGGTCTCGGAGAGGAGCATCATATTTTGTTCGTCGCACATCTTCTGGACGCGCGCATATAGGTCGTTGAGAAGGGCGAAACTACGGTAGTTCTCCCTCACCAGAGTGTTGGTGTTCCAAAGCCTCGAGTCGCGGTTGAAGTGGTCGCAGATCTGTCGCAGTATGGGGAGCAGCTCAGCAACTATCGCCTCGGCAGGTGACCCCTTGTCGCACCACCCAGATGTGGACTCCCCTTTGTCTTGGAATGTTTTGGTGGGCTGCTTGATATCTCCTTGGGCTATACGTTCGAACTGAAGGGCGAAACTTTTGCTCTTGCCCTTGAAATCCGTGGCGCTGCACCCTGCCCCAGAGATGATCTCGACCGCACGCTGCCCCAATGCGGCATACTCCTCGCGGCTCGATCTATTGCGCTCAGATAGCTTTGTGACGATCTCTTTGATCTGAGATTTGGGAAGTGCATTTTGGAGCGTTTCGCGATTCGATTCACTGAGTAGTTCGCGGCTCAGCGACAAAATACCATCGTGTATATCCCACCTCTTGCCATCCTCAACACGCTCCTCGACAAACTCCAACAACCAATCTCGCAGCTCCTTTTGGGTGGTTATCTGCTCAATCAAGTTGTCGGCACTTTGGGTGAGGATCGATGATGATTCGATCTCAATATTGTAGTTTAGGTCGAGCCCCAGCTCATGGATAAAGGCGCGGAGGATACGTTGAAAGAAACGATCTATGGTGAGCACCGTGAATCGTGAATAGTCGTGAAGGATATAGGAACGAGCCTGCTGAGCACGTCGACGTATGGTCTCCTCCGTGAGCCTCAGCTCGTCCCTTAGGCTCTGCATATATGAGCTTCCGAGACCATTTGCGAGGGTGTTGATCTCGCTTAGTATGCGCGATTTCATCTCCTCGGTGGCTTTGTTGGTGAAGGTCACCGCCAAGATATGACGATAGCGGAGAGGTTCGCTGATAACATCTCTAACATACTTATATGCCAAACGATAGGTCTTGCCCGACCCTGCGCTGGCGTTGAAAATTTGAGCTCTCACGAATATAATGATTTAACCGTTCGATAACAAAGGTAGTTAATCTATGGTTATATGTGCACAAAACTCAATTTTTTTTTATATCTTGCATTATCTTAATCCAGTTAAATTATGAAAAAACTACTTTTGTCTATATTTGCTTTGGCACTCAGCTGTGTGGGTTATGCCCAGATGAACTTGGAGGCCATAAATCCCGATGCTGTGGCTAGCTCATCGCTCTCGACTTTTACCTCTATCGACATTATCGCACCCATGATTATCCGCTTGGAGAGGGTCGATAGCCCCGAGGAGTGCAAAATAAAATATGACCTAAAGGGGGTTACCGACTCAAAGTTTAACTTTGAGGTGAAAGATAGCGTCCTCTACATCCGCGAAAGGGTACTCTTCAAACGCACCTCAATTAGCGAGGCGGTGATCTACTATCACGACCTAAAGAGCCTCACTGTTTCGCGCGCGAAGGTGAGCCTTAGTGGTGGCGCGATCAAATGTTCGCTATTTGACCTAAAGCTCCTCACCGAATCGGTTTTTGTTGGCGGGGTGGAGTGTGACGACTTGAAGGTGTCTGCCCAAAACCGTAGCCGTGCGACGTTGTCGGGGTCAAGCAAATATGTAACGGTCGAGGCTATATCGAGCGGCGTGGCTGATCTGCAAAATGTGAGCAGCGTGGCGGCATGGGTCAGCGCCTCGAATGGTGCAACTGTAGAGGTCGCGGTGAGCGAGAGGCTAGATGTGAAGTCCTCTGCTGGAGCTGTGGTCAAATACCATGGTAACCCCTCTATCGTACGCTCTCAAAAACCTTTGATCGGAGGCGAGGTCTTTCAGATCGACACCCTAGATAGTCGCTGGGATTAAACCGATGGAAACTTTTTTGGAGGAGGTTGCAAAGTACCTCTATTCGCAACATGGGGATCAGATCTCGGAGCTTAAAATAATCTTCCCCTCGAGGCGTGCGCGTCTCTTCTTTGTCGATGCTCTCTCGCGTATCGCGCAGCGACCTGTGTGGCAACCGCGCTGGGTCTCGATCGACGACCTTATGTCGCGCGCAGCAGGGGTCGAGGTGGGGGATAGCGTGAGGCTGATTGCCGAGCTATACAAAATATATTCCCAACACCACAACGAGTCATTCGATAAATTCTACTTCTGGGGCGAGATCCTTTTGGCCGATTTCGACATGATTGATAAGTACCTCATTGATGCCGATATGTTGTTTCGCAACCTATACGACATCAAGGAGCTGGAGACCGACATATCTTACCTCACCCCCGAGCAGCTCAAAATCGTGGCCTTTTGGAGCTCGTTGGGCGAGGAGGAGGATCTCAGCGAAGAGAAGCGCAGGTTCCTTAAAATATGGAGCTCTTTGGCCCCTATCTACCACCAGTTCCACGACCGATTGGAGGAGTTGGGGGTTGCCTACACGGGTATGATACACCGCCGCGCCGTTGCTCGTTTACAAAGTGGTGAGTATAGTTTCGAGGGGTCGGGGCAATATATCATGGTTGGGTTCAATGCCCTTAGCGAGTGCGAAAAGAGGCTCTTCGCGGAGCTTAAAAACTCAAATTCGGCCCAGATGTTTTGGGACTATGATGATTACTATAGACTCAACAAGGAGCAGGAGGCAGGGCTCTTTATACGCGAAAACATAGATCGCTTCCCCTCGCCTGTCGAGATCTCGCACAACCATATGAATTCACCCAAAGAGATCGAGGTTGTGGGGGCTGCGTCCAATATCTTGCAGTGCAAATATGTATCCAATATAATCGAGCAGATCCAAAGTTCGGGCGAGGTGATCGACAAAAATACAGCTATTGTTCTGACCAACGAAAACCTCCTCCTGCCGCTGCTCTACTCACTCCCTACCTCCATCGGCAAGGTGAATGTGACCATGGGTTACCCCCTGAGGGAGTCTTTGGCCTACTCATTTTTGGAGCGACTCATTGAGTTGCAACACCATAGCCGTCGCAAAAAAAGTGGAGGTGTGCAGTTCTACCATGTCGATGTCGTGGGGCTTTTGTCGCACCCCTATGTCTCGCACCACGATCCCAAACTTGTGGAGCAGTTGCGTGATGAGATCACTCAAAAACGTATGATCTCTGTCGATGCCGATTTCCTCAGTCGCGAAGGGGTGTTGAGCGGAATTTTTGTTGGTTGTGAGGGGTGGTGTGACATGTCGCAATACTTGGCCAAAGTTGTGTCGGCAGTGGGGGAGCTCCCATATGTGGGTGACGATCAGCGCCAACGCGATGAGTTCCTGACCTTTATTTTGTCGCACATCGTAACCCTCCAAAACTCAATCAATGAGTGCGATATAGAGATGTCGATACCGATCTATATATCGCTGCTGAGGCGACACCTCCAAAACCTACGTCTCCCCTTCGAGGGCGAGCCGTTGGAGGGTGTGCAGGTGATGGGAATTTTGGAGACCCGAAATCTGGATTTCCGCAATGTTATCATCCTCTCGATGACCGACGATAATTTCCCGGGCAACCATATGTCGCAGCCCTCGTTTGTCCCCTACAACCTCCGTTCGGCATATGGACTTCCCACCCCCGAACACCACGAGGGGGTCTACGCCTACTACTTCTATCGCCTTATGCAGCGTGCCCAAAATGTATGGCTGATGTATAGCTCACATGCCGACGACAAGAGCACGGGCGAGGCGAGCCGCTATATCTATCAACTCGACTATGAATCGCCCTTCAAGCTCAAACGTTGCGCTGTGGGGGTCGATGTCAATATGATCGACTCGCAGACAATCGAGGTGGCCAAGGAGGGGCGAGTGGCTGAACGGCTCTCTCGCTTCACCGACCCTGACAACCCGATAACTCTATCTCCCACAGCCCTATATCGCTATATCGCCTGTCCGCTGAGGTTTTATTTCTACTCCGTGGCTGGCATCAAGCGCGATGATGAACTCTCGGAGGGTGTCGATGCCCCGATGTTTGGTACCATCTTTCATGGTGCGGTCCAAGAGCTGTATGGCGAGTTGGTGGGTGTCGAGGATTTCAAAACTCCACTTCGCAAAACGATAGAGGGTGGACGGCTCGAAAAGATGGTCGATAGGGCAATAAATGAAAATTATCTCCAAAAACGTGAGGCCCGAAGCGATGATTATCCCGGAAATATATTGCTCATCAAGGAGATCGTCTGCAAATATATCCGCGATGGAGTTGTGGCCTATGACCTCGCCTCGCCTCGCGATTTTATGATCCAAGGTGTAGAGTGCACCGCTCAGTATGACTTTGGGTTGGAGGATGGCAGACGTGTGAGGTTCAAGGGCACGCTCGATCGTCTGGACCGCATGGGGGATGGGTCGCTGAGGGTGGTGGACTACAAAACAGGCTCAGCTCACCTCGATTTCAAGGGTGTGGAGTCGCTCTTTAGGGGTGATGGTAAGGAGCGAATGTCCAATATCATCCAGACGCTTTTGTACTCAATGATGCTCTATCGCTCGGGAAAGGGGGGCGGACGAGTCACCCCAGCGCTCTTCTATGTGCGTGCCATAAACAATAGTGGCTATTCGCCCCATATTGTCGAGTGTGTGGGGAGGGAGCGCAGGGAGGTGTTGTCCTATAGCGAATGTAGTGAGGAGTTTGAGGGCTATATCAAAGAGACGCTAGCCGAACTTTTGGACCCCGAGATCCCCTTTAAGCAGTGCGAGGATGTGAAGAACACCTGTTCGTATTGTGACTATCGTGCAATTTGTAAAAGATAAAGAGAACGTTGCAAGGTGGCGAAATTTCAAAGATACCGTAGAGTTCTGATCGGTCACGTACCTCGAGTACGCTCCCTCACAGCTCTCTACGCCATCTTCAAAATTTCATCCATCTATCAACGTTCTTAAGATTTGGAGCAAAACTTATGTTTTGTAATGGTCTGATAATAATAAATGGTACCCTATGAAAATAGTTTTTTTGGATGAGTACTCAATGAGTACATGCGATTTGAGCGCCCTGCGCGCGTTGGGCCAATATGTGGCTTATGATGTGACATCTCCCGACCAAACAGTCGAGAGGTGTAGGGGGGCAGAGGTCGTTGTCACCAACAAAGTTGTGATGGACGAGGCGGTGATCTCGCAACTCCCATCCCTCAAACTGATATGCGTGGCCGCTACGGGGATGAACAACGTAGACTTAGATGCT
This sequence comes from Rikenellaceae bacterium, assembly GCA_047173955.1. Lineage (GTDB taxonomy): Bacteria > Bacteroidota > Bacteroidia > Bacteroidales > Rikenellaceae > Alistipes. The sequence continues at coordinate 4,925 of JBCQUO010000054.1, read as the reverse complement.
GCGCAGAGCCATGGCGTTGAGGTGCGCAATGCCGTTGGGTACTCCACCCATTCGGTTGCCGAAGCTACTTTGGCCTCAGCGTTGGGTCTGCTCAGACAGCTCTCCTACTACGACCGATATGTCAAGAGCAGTGAGTACTCTCGCTCGCCACGACTCTTTATTTTTGATCGCCCTATGTATCAGCTCCACGCCAAGAATTGGGGCGTGATCGGCCTTGGTAACATCGGCCGCGAAGTGGCTCGCTTAGCCTCGTCGTTTGGCTGTAAGGTCGCATATGCCTCGACCTCGGGGGTCGAGCGCGATGAACCATATGAGCAGATGACTATGGAGGAGCTTCTTGGGTGGGCCGATGTGATCTCTATACACTCGCCGCTCAATGAATCCACGCGCGGTTTGATCGGGGCGGCGGAGTTCGCACAGATGAAAAGCAGCGCTATTGTTATTAATGTCGCACGAGGCGGAATCATCGTCGAAGATGATCTGGCTGCAGCCCTCGACAACGAGACGATCGCAGGGGCTGCCACAGATGTATATGTTAATGAACCAATTGAACCAACATCCAAACTGTTGACCCTAAAGGATCCCGATCGCCTCTTGGCCTCGACACACAATGCGTGGGCAGCCGAGGAGTCTATAGAGCTATTGGTTGCATCTATTGTCCAAAATATTCGCGACGTGATGATGTAGCACGAATTTTGCCACTTTGCGCTCCATGAATATAGCTATTAGTGGAGCTACGGGCTTCATCGGGAGTCGATTGACAAAATATCTTAGGGACCAAGGCCATACGATCTATCCTCTGGGGCGTGAACTCTTCGCTACACAGACCATTGCACCCCTTATGCGTGTGATCGAAAAGGTCGAGGTGGTGATAAATCTCGCAGGGTCACCCATAGATCGCCACTGGACACGTCGCCATCGAGAGTCTATATTGGAGAGCCGCGTGATCGTGACGCGCAAAATCGTGCAGGCCATAAACCGCAGTCGTGGGGGGAGGACCCTAATATCGGCATCGGCCGTGGGTTACTACCCCTCGGTGGGGTGTTACGACGAATCGAGTAGGGTCGATAACTACACATTCCTCTCCTACGTGTGTAGACTCTGGGAGGCCGAAGCGCGTAAATTGAAGGGGAGTGCTCGCCTCGTGATAACTCGTTTGGGGGTGGTATACGCCCACACATCGGGGGTCCTGCCCAAAATCGTAGCCACAAAAAACTTCGGGTTCCTGCCTCGAATAGGAGCCATGGAGAGACCCATAACGTGGGTCGACCGAGAAGATTTGATACGTGCGCTAGAGTTCATAGCCCACAACAGAGATGTCGAGGGGGTGGTCAATATCGTTGCGCCACGCTTCACCCTCCAGCGCGATTTCCTAGAAGCTGCCAAAGAGCGATACAATATAGGGGTCGTTATCCCCATCTCCCCCATGATCCTAAAGCTCATATATGGGCGCGCCTCGGAGGTCATAATGCAGAGCCAATGCGTGAGCTCCCAGATATTGCAGGAGCTGGGATTCGAGTATGAGTCGGAGGATATATTCACCTTCTTTAAACGCCGAGGACTGTGAGGTTGCATAGGTTTAGTTCCGAGGTTTAGTTCCGAGGACTGCCCTAACATCGGGCGGCCACCCATCAAAGCGAGGTGACTACATGCGGAGGCTTGTGTCAATTTACCATTCATCATTCTCCATCTGCCTTGCAATGGTCTTACAATACACAAATTCCCCACCCTAATATTATTAGGATGGGGAATCGGGCTGTTAGACGAATCTGTTTTAAACCCTAAATTATTTCAATCCACACGTTTAATGAGCCCATTGCAAAACGTAAATTTCGCCGCCTTGCAACGATCTCTTAGGCACGTGACACCTATATTTTTTCTATCATCTCCACCCCTTTAGGCAACATCTCGGAGTTGATTTTTATCTCGCAATCCCTAAAACTGCGCGACACCGCGACCCCATCCTTTAACTTTACCTCCACGAGGTCGAAGAGCCTGCTTGCTGGGGCGTTTCCCAACCTGCTGTTGTGCTTAAAGATTATAAGTTTCCGCACCGCCATCTCTCCGCGCAACGACGATCTGTCATCCTCAAACATATTCTCTAGCCCCTGCCAGAAGAGCTCAAGGTCCTCTTCGGTGAAACCGCTCTGAGCCGCTAAGTTTGCCGATATGTATCCGTGACCGACATACAAGCCATAGGGGACAGAGTATTTACGTCCCATCGTGCGGTTCTCGCCTCTCTGCTTGTCAGCCTCTTTTTCTGTAGCTACAGCTTGGCGAACTATACAGTTATCTACGGGGACTATGGGCTCTATGCTCCTCGCGAAGGTCATCTGCACGGGACCTCTCACCGCTCCAGCGTTCTTGCCACTTGTCATGAGTGCCCCGAAGGTGCGAATGTCCCAATATTGGCTACACATCCACTCCCTCGCCTGCTGCACCTTGTCATATCCCGAGCACTCCTCCACTTCGGGCTGCTCATAGGCCTCGCCTATTAGCTTGTTAAGCACGGCCCTCTCTTTGACATATATGCGATTCCCCGTCTGGTCTCCGCACACCATCTGCACATAGTTGCGGATCTTGCGCTTTAGACATACGTCGGTCACTATACCCTCGCCAGTTTGGGGATCTGTGCGTGGAGCGTTGTCGTTGTCGGGGTCGCCATTGGGGTTACCATCCTTGACATCAAAGATCAATACAAATTCGTATCTGTTTTTTATTATCATTTTTTCAATGGTTAATGATGAATGGTTAATGGTGAATTTTGTCTATATTTGCACATAATTGATTGCGTTATGAAAGAGAATATTTTAGCTGACAAGAGTTTTGAATTTGCTCTTAGGGTTATTAAAATGTATAAACATCTGAGAAATTTTAAAAGTGAACATGTTATGTCCAAGCAACTGTTGCGTAGTGGGACATCCGTTGGCGCAAATATATGTGAATCTGAGCACTCTGAAAGTAAACAGGACTTCATACACAAACTCTTTATTAGTCAAAAAGAGATAAATGAGACATTTTACGTTAATTAGGCTTCTTCATAAGAGTGATTATTTAACAGATTCAGAATTTGAAAGTATTTTTTCTGATGCACAGGAGCTTTTGAAGCTACTTACTAGCAGTATAAAAACAGCAAAATCAAACTTGAAATAAATGCGTCAGCTATTAACCATTTATCATTCATCATTCACCATTATCTTTGTGTAGAACAGTTGGTTTTGGTGTTGATATCCCAGCGCGAATCGCCCTTGATCTTCGAGCGAGAGGTGTAGGGGAATCCCCTCCATAGATATCTTGTCGACCACCTCCGAGAGTAGGTTTTTGAGGTGACGCTGCGTTGTGAGTTGGGGTATGTGGCGGAAGTAGTTTGCCGAGAGCGTGAATACTCTGTTGTATAGCGCTGCGGGGGTCACCGACATTGTTGCGTAGGCTTGATCTTTTATCGTGTAGCTTATGTTGGGCTGCGCGTATATCTGTGCACGCTCCACAATTGCTAGCATGCGCCCCAGTAGATAACCCATGTTTGTGTATTCTGTATTTAGCGCCATCTGTTTGATGTTTAGGTATTTACGAAGTAATTCTATGTGTGTTGGGTGAAACCCCTTGTATTTCAGCAGTAGGTTTAGCGTCTGTTTGGGAAGCGGCTTGCCTAGGATGAAAGCCTCCACGAAGTCGACAATGAATTGCGACGACAGGCGCTTTATGTCGTTGTATGGAGCTAGGATCATCAGCTGCGACAGTAGCTCTTTGGATGCAAGTTTTGTTGTGTCGCAGTTGCGAATATGTAACCTCACCGACACCCTTGCGGCATTGGAGACGAGCGCTATTATCTCGTTGTCGAAGCTGAGGAATGTCACCTCTCCAATCACCCTGTTTCCTTCGCTGCCCATCTGTCTTAGGGCTGTTAGTGCTGCGGTGTACCCTTGTGCCATGTTGGTGGGTATCGAGGCGTTCTCGCCACCCTTTAGCCCATATGACTCGTAGCCTAGGTTGCGACCATATGATACTAGCTTGGCCCCTGTTGCGGCCGCCCCATATATGTATATCTTGGGATGCGCTAGGGCTATCTGCGATGTCGAGGGGCTTATTAGTTCGGGCTGCTGCGCTGCATTTAGGAGTTCTCCCACTAGCCTAAATGTTATGTAGTGGCCATTCTTAGATGCTATCTGGGGCCATAGAGGGTGGGCATGGAGTTGATCGAGCCCTCGATAGAAGAGGTTACGTACGGCGCTGAATGTGGGATTTTTTGGGTGCTGCTCATGTATCTCTCTCACCATCTCTTTGAATGGGGCGGCCGATATGTACTCGAGTGAGTCCCACATGTAGTTTGGTATGTTACGCGCATCACGCCCTGCACGCTGACGCGCACGCACAACATGTGTCATCCCCTCGCACTCCTCTATATCTATGAGTGTTCCATCGCTCGACACTATCACCACGAAGTGTATACGCTTTAGCTCCATCCCTTGAGGGGGGTAGAGTGGGTTGCCCTTTGCGGACTCTGCGAGGTAGTGTTTATGTAATGATTCGAGAATCATAGTGTGAATGGTGAATGGTGAATGGTGAATGGTTAATTTGTTTCGTCATTGCGGACTCCGATCCGCAATCCCTAGCGCGACATTGCACGACCGAGGCGGAGATTGCGGATCAAGTCCGCAATGACGGTAGTGTTATAATTCCGTTTGCTATTTTTGCATCAAAGAATATCGGTTTTGGGTGTTTGGGGTCGGTGAAATCCATGTCGTATAACATACGGCCTAAATCTTTTGTCACTGCAATAGGCTCTTCCCATTGATCATTCATCATTAAACATTCATCATTTATCATTGACCGTTTATCATTAGAGACCATTGCAAGGTAATTTTCAGAATAAATTCGATAATACTTTGATATTCAAATAATTATCTGTATCTTTGAGCATGGAG
>JBCQUO010000053.1:0-13019 GCA_047173955.1 Rikenellaceae bacterium | reverse complement strand
AGGCTCTATGTAGTCAACTATGTAGGACTCGTGCTTTTCGCCAATATATGCACATTGACTAATAGCAAGTTACGCTAAAAGGTGGCTGACCAATGTTTGAAAAGCTCCTTATTTTGTTTTATATGTTCGCGCTATAGTTTTTATAGGGGCATTGGAGAATAATGCACATGAACCAATCTCCACTCACCGCTGCACTTCGAGAAGATCAGCGACTCACGACCGCGCCCTTGACGCTTCTCGCCCTTGGCATCTACAGTATCGAAGTTCCAGTATAGCTGGATATTAGCTGAATCTCCATAGATGTTTATCACCTCGCTGAGGCTCGAGAGCTTGCGCGATTGGAACGACGAGAAGGCTTTGATTAGGAAGTCATTCATAATGCTCTCGAATCCAAAGAATTGTGATCGAGGGGTGATGATCGAGATATTTCCCGATGTTGCCCAGAGCCCTTTGGCGATCTCCAAGTCGAGGTCCGAGACCATAGAGAGGTAATCGTTCATGCGGCCACGCAGAGCCTCCACTTCGTCGTCGATCTTCTCGTCGGAGTAGAGCGCCTTAGAAATCGCCTTTACGTTTTCGATCCCGGGGAGTGACGATGGGAAGGCAACAATCAAGCGTTGACCAAAGAGGTCAGATGTAGGACACTCATCGAGGAGTCTCTGCACTGTTTCGAAATATTCGATCTGAAAATCCACCTCAGCCTGAGTTGCCGCTGGACCATGCGATGCGACGATATACTCCGCACCTGATGCTCTCATTTTTTGGAGTTGATCCAAAATTTGAGTTAGGCTCTCTCGCGATTTTAGCTGCATGGGGTTGGCATGACCACGCGCCACGGCAAAGTGAGTGTAGAACGCTTTGCCATCTATGTGGATAGATGCAGCGGGGAAATCGGTCGAGTTGCCGGGGATGAAGGTCATCTCCACACCACCCCACTTTTGGGTCGATGGCACAGCGAACCCCTTCATCTTTTTGGGCATACGGAAATCTGCCGCCTCGCCAAATCCTTTTTGGAACTTAGCCAACATACCTTGGGCCATTGGAGATTTGGAGAACTCGATCATCTGAGCAGGCACCATAACCTTAGAGGATGGATAGTTAGCAAGGCCCAAGAAGTGGTAGTTAGCAACCACCTTATCTATTGGCTTATCGAGCCCCTCGACATAGCTATTGAACTCCTCTATGTTGCTCCAAAAGAGAGGTTGTTCGAGGATCACGAGGCTCTTTTCGCCCTCGACTACGAAGCTCACATCGCCCATCGCATCACCTGTTTGGTATACGTGGAGCTTGCTGTTATCGAGCTCATAGATGGTTATTTTGTCGTTGACCTTAGTTTGCGCAAGTGTGGTGGTAATAGCCACGGCCACAGTTGCGACTGATAATAATAGACGTTTCATTTTTCGATTATTTTTTAAGTATATTTTCATTTGAAGTTAATCCACTAGTCTACTCAGCTCTGAGTTCGTTGGCTACGGTGTTGTAGAAGTTGCGACCCGTTGCAGTTATTAGGTTGTCAGCAAGTCCATTCATAGCGTCGGCCTTGAGGAGCTTATACTCTCTGTTCGATGGATCTAGGGCGATCAAACGATCCGAGAGCTCTGCAGCCCATTGGTAATCACCACTCTCGAGGGCTTTGCGTGCAGCCTTCGCTACATTTGCCACACCTCCTGCCAACTCTGCAAATCTCTGAGCCTCAGCTTTTACTGGGAGGGGACGTAGAGATGTCGGATTTCCATCGAACCAACCCATGTAGCCGCTAAAAATATTGCGCACTGCCCACTCAACACGTCCGTAATACTCGGTGAGGATAGGGTTTTGAGCCAAGTGGTCGGGCAATACAACATACTCAACCAACTCGTCGGGAGTCATCCCTTTGTTTATACCCTCGATAGTTGTGTGGAACACATACGACACCGCCTCGTGGTATGCCCCAACAGCGTTGCGAACCTCCTCTTTGCCTACGATGGGACGTGTGTGACCTTGGGCGATGATCTCTGCATCGTACGACAACACAACCTCCAACGCCTCGATCCATTTCAACACATCGCGATACTCTGTTCCGCGGATTGCATATAGGTTGGGGAATGATTTGTAAAACTGATCTCCGGGGAAGATGATCTTTTTGTCGCCGTACCAAATCACTAGGTGGTCGGCAGTCTCTCCATATGTACGTGTAAGTTCGAGTGTTATGCCCGAGATTGTGATTGTCTCTTTGGGCTCGCTCACGAAGTTTGTTATGGCGCTACGATCGAATGGTTTGTATTGAGCAAATGCCAAGTCGCGCTGTGCGCCCGAACCATCGTACTTTCCACCGGGGTATACAAGAGGAGCGACACCATTGTTGATACGCACTTCGGGTGAGAGGGTCATTCCATTTTGGCGATGTCCGCGAGGGTTCTGTAGACCTGCCGCTGTGGGAAATACATTTTCGCGACCGAAGCTCTCGGCAGCCCAGATTTGAGGTGTGTTGTCGCGCAAAAAGACAGGGACACCTTGGGTGTGGTCGCCATGGCCATGGGTGAAGATGATACCTGTGATTGGCTTATCGGTGATCTTGCGGAACTCAGCGTATACCTCCTCGATTAGCTCGGGGACCTTACCTGTGTCGATCAACACTACCCCATCGTCACCGATTATCATCGTGATATTTGAGGCATCGTAACCGCTCGCTGTATATACGTTGTCGGCGAGTTGGATTATCTCTTTGCGGAACTCATGATTTCGCTCGATTAGCTGCTTAGTTTCGGGGGTTTGTCGTGCATAAATTTGTGTTACAGAAAATGCAACTGCTAGAATTAAAAATAACTTTTTCATAATATTGGTTTTTATTTTGACACTACAAATGTACAATCTTATTTGCTGTAAAACAAGAAGTTACAAAAAAGTAAGACGGTTACCTCAAAGTAACTAAAACTGAAAACTAATATTTTAGGAGCAGAAAAAAATTTAAACTTTTTTTGTTGTTATACGAAAGTTACATATCTTTGAGAAATAAACACCAAATATTACAAAACTATGGAGAATTCAAAGGCTGCATTTTGCCCAATTAGAGATATACTTTCGCGCGTGGGCGACAAATGGTCGATGTTGGTGCTGATGACTATCTATCACAACCAGACCATTAGGTTCAAGGAGCTGAACCGCGAGATCCCCGAACTCTCTCAAAAAGTCCTCACCTCGACTCTTCGCAACCTCGAGGGGGATGGATATGTGAGTCGCAAAATATATATGCAGGTCCCACCCAAAGTCGAATATAGCCTCTCGACTCTCGGCCTTTCGTTGGTTCCCCACCTCGAAGGGTTGGTGAGCTGGGCGCTGGACAATGGACACGGAATTATCGAATCGCGCGAAGCGATGTAGCTTACTTAACTCGTATGAGCGTCAATCCATCACGGATAGGCAGGATCACACACTCCACACGCGGATCCTCGACAACCATGCGGTTGAATTCCAGCAGGGCACGAGTGTGTTTATCGTTGTGGTGGAGAGGCTCGACAACTTTGCCCGACCACAAAATATTGTCGGCAATTATGACCGATCCACTTTTGAGCCCCACGCTATCCATCAACATCGTGTAGTATTCGGGGTACTCCCTCTTGTCGCCATCCATAAAGACCATATCGAACTGCAAACCCATATGTGGCACTTTGTCGAGAGCCGAACCTATGTGGTGGTGGATCTTGTGACCATGGGGGCTACGCGCAAAGAAGCTACCTGCTATGCACTCCAACTCATCATCCACCTCGAAGGTATGCAGCTCCGCCCCTTCGTCCAAACCTGCGGCAATACACAACGCAGAGTAGCCCGTGAAGGTTCCGATCTCGAGGAGACATTTAGGGCGCATCATCTGAACCAACATCGTGAGTAACTTACCCTGCACATGGCCCGAGAGCATACGAGGCTGCACCACTTGGAGGTGTGTTTGTCGATCCAACTCCTTGAGCAGTTCATCTTCGGGCGATGTGTGGTCGCTGATATATTTGTCGAGTGTATTCATGTATCCAGTATATTTAGATATTTACATTTCTTGTGGTTAAATGTCGCAAACTCTCAAGAACATTATTTGTAAATTAGCATAGATCGCCTATCGAAAATCTCGCGTGCGACCTCCATTATATTATCGGCCGTTAGGGCCGCTACTTTGCGATATATCTCCTCGGTGGTGTCGACATCGCCATGGACCAAGAAACTCTTACCAGCCCCCAACATATAACCCTCATTACTCTCCATAGAGATTGCCAATTGGGCCACAAATTGACGCTTGGCGATTGATAGTTGACGCGGGGTGAGTGGAGTGTTACACAACCGATCCATCTGTTCGTGAACGAGCTCGAGCGCCTTTTCGCGCGAGCCATTCTCCGCCCCGAAATATACGCTCCAAATACCGTTGTCGGTGTAGGGTGTATACGTAGCTTCGATATTGTAGGTCAAGCCATGCTTTTCGCGCACAACCATATTGAGCAGAGAGTTCGCACTCGGCCCACCCAAAACATTTATGAGCAGCGAGAGCGGCAACCTTTTGGGGTCGGTGATGCTATAGGCCCTACCCCCCAACATCGAATGTGTCTGGTGGGTGCGCTTATGCACTTCGCGCGTAAAGGTCTCGACGACACTTGACTCCTCGCGGCTGAAATCTCGCTGCGATGGGGCGATGTCACCGAAATATCGCTGAGCGATCGCCTCTACCCTTTTGGGGCTGACGTTTCCGATCGACGAAAAGACCATTTGGTCGGTGGTATAGGTGCGACGTGTGAAGTTACGGATGGAGTCACCCTTAAACTTTTTGATATCGCGCTTAACTCCCAATATATTGCGTCCCAGCTCACTACCCTCAAACATCATCTCCTCGAAGGTGTCGTATATAAGCTCCGAGGGGGAGTCCTTGTAGGTATTGATCTCCTCGAAGATCACCTCCTTTTCGCGCTCCATCTCGTGGTCGGGAAAGGTGGAATGAAACGCCACATCTGAGATCAGCTCCACCGCTTTGGTGAAATCTCCGCGGAGGGTCGTGGCATGGATCGTCGTATCCTCCTTGGTAGTAAAGGCGTTGAGTTCACCACCCAAATTCTCGAGTCGGCAATTTATCTGGTAGGCTTTACGGTGCTCTGTCCCCTTGAAAAGTGCATGTTCGGTATAGTGTGCGAGGCCATACTCCCCGACGCGTTCGTCGCGCGTCCCCGAGTTTATGAGCAACGCACAGTGGGTCACACCGCTCTTTGTTTGGCGATGAATACCTTTGATTCCGTTGGGTAGTTGATATATGTAAAACTCCATTTTATATATTTCTGTTTGCCTCTTTTTATTATAACTCCTAACTCCTAACTCCTAACTCCTAACTAATAACTATTTATGCGTCGCCAAAAATTTACCCGTATGACTCGTCTCCAAAGCCATTATGCCCTCTGCGTCACCCTCGTAAACAATCTCTCCACCTGCATCTCCTGCCTCGGGGCCGATGTCGATGATGTGGTCCGCGCACTTGATTACATCCATGTTGTGCTCCACAACGATGATCGTATGTCCGCGGTCGATGAGGGCCGAAAAGGCCTGCAAGAGTTTATTTATATCGTGGAAATGAAGTCCCGTTGTGGGCTCATCGAAGAGGAACATGATGTGGCCCGAGCCACTATCCTTGCTCAGGAACGAAGCTAACTTAACTCGCTGAGCCTCACCGCCCGAAAGGGTCGACGACGACTGCCCCAATTTGATATAACCCAACCCCACATTTTGGAGCGGAAGCAACCTCTCGACAACACGTTTCGATACTCCTCCCCCCTCGGCTCCAAAGAACTCAATGGCGGCATCTACGGTCATCTCCAACACATCGCTGATTGATTTACCGCGATATTTGGCCTCCAACACCTCCGCCTTGAAGCGCTTACCTTTGCACGACTCACACAGAAGTTCGATGTCGGCCATAAACTGCATGCCCACCTTGATGATACCCTCGCCTTGACACTCTTCGCAGCGTCCACCTGCTATATTGAACGAAAAGGCAGATGCCCCAAAGCCCATATTGCGCGAATAGTTCAGCTCAGAGTATAGCTTGCGTATCTCGTCATAGGCCTTAATATAGGTCACAGGGTTGGATCTCGACGACTTCCCGATCGGAGATTGGTCGATCATCTCGATTGAGGTGACCTTTCTTATATCGCCCGTCATAGAGTCGAAATCCCCGGGGCGATTACCGCTCTCCGAGATCTCACGCCTAAGTGCAGGGTACAAAATACCCCTCACCAACGACGATTTACCCGAACCACTAACCCCCGTAACGCAGGTCATCACCCCCAAAGGGAAGGTCACATCACCCCCCTTGAGGTTATTCTCCCTAACGCCATGGAGCGTGATCTTGCCACACGGAGCTCTATGCACCTGTGGGATCTCTATCTTTTTGCGCCCCGACAGATAGTCTGCCGTTAGCGATCTCTTTACTTTCAGTATTCCTTTGGGCTCGCCACTATAGACGATCTCGCCACCCAGATATCCAGCCTTGGGACCAACGTCGACGATATAGTCCGCCGCACGGATCATCTCCTCCTCGTGCTCCACTACAATCACCGTATTGCCCAGATCGCGGAGCTGTTTGAGCACCCCGATTAGTCGATGTGTATCGCGTGGGTGCAGACCAATACTCGGTTCATCCAATATGTATAACGACCCTGTGAGGTTGCTACCCAACGATGTGGAGAGGTTTATGCGCTGCGACTCACCGCCCGAAAGGGTCGACGACAAACGATCCAAAGTGAGGTATCCCAACCCCACATCGCGCATATATCCCAGACGTGTGGTGACCTCAATGAGCACACGTCGCGACATCTGCGAATCATATTCGTCGAGGGTCAAGCGGTCGAAAAACTCCGACAAAGAGTCGATAGTCATAGAGACCATATCGGCGATTGTCACCCCTCCGACCTTGACATACAACGCTTCGCGCCTAAGTCTGCTTCCTCCACACTCGGGGCAAATTGTTTTACCTGTGTAGCGTGCCTTAAGCACTCGGTATTGGATCTTGCGTCGCTCGGTGTCAAGATAGTCAAAGAAGTCATTCAACCCCTCGAAGTATTCGTTTCCGCTCCACAACAACAGTCGCTGCTCGCGAGTGAGGTCATAGTATGGCGTATGGATCGGGAAGTCGAACTTATAGGCGTTGTCAACCAGTAAGTTGCGCCACTTACTCATAGTTTCACCTCGCCAACAAGCTATCGCATTTTCATATATTGTTTTGCTCTTGTCGGGCACAACCAACTCCTCGTCGATGCCCGTAACTTTGCCATATCCCTCACATTTGGGGCAAGCCCCCAGAGGGTTGTTGAAGCTAAATAGGTGCTCCGTAGGCTCCTCAAAGGTCATCCCATCGGCCTCAAATCGTGACGAGAAAATTTTAACAACGCCCCCATCGACCACTACCCCACACACGCCATCACCATACGACATAGCCTTCGACACAGAGTCGCGGACCCTCGTTTGGGCCTCCTCATCCGCGCTGACCTTGAAGCGGTCGACCACAACATTTATCTGTTTGGGATCGGTTGTAGAGTCCACGCGTGGCATAAACTCCTCCAAAAGGGAGACCTCACCGCGATGCATAACACGTTGAAATCCATCCCCCATCAAAGCCAACAGCTTATCTATCACCCCCTGTCCTTCGTATAGTTCGAGTGGCGAGACAACGACAACCCTTCGTGAGAGTGGCTGTCGAAGAATAAAATCCACAACATCGTCCGCACTCTGGCACGTCACCTCATCGCCCGAGATAGGCGAATAGGTGTGACCAATGCGTGCAAATAGGAGTTTGAGATAGTCGTAGATTTCGGTCGTGGTGCCCACCGTAGAGCGTGGATTGCGACTATTGACCTTCTGCTCGATTGCAATCGCAGGGGCTATTCCCTCGATCACATCCACATCGGGTTTGGTGACACGCCCCAAGAATTGACGTGCATAGGCCGACAACGACTCTACATAGCGTCGCTGCCCCTCAGCAAAAATAGTATCAAACGCCAAGGTCGATTTACCCGAACCCGAAAGGCCCGTGACAACCACCAACGCATTGTGCGGGATCGAAACCTCTATATTTTTGAGGTTGTGGACTCGCGCACCCTTAATATATATTTGTCTCTGCTCTTTTTTCATTAATTATCTTAAGGGGAGTTCTATTATCTCCCTAAAATACTTTTCGGCAACTAACCACCCCTTTTTGATTTTACAAAAATCGGTGGTAGAGCCACTACAACCCACTTTTGCAAAACCATAAATGGGCAATTATTAACCAAAAATTAAAATCATGGAGATAATAGAACTCCCCTTAAACCACCTCGAGTGTACACCCCTCGACCTTCTCTAACTTCGATATCATAATAGCACTTTGACTCTCACGGATCGAGAGCTCCATGGTGCACAAATTGTCAAACTCCTGACTCTTGATTTTGGGCTGCAACTCCTTTATAACCTTCATCACCCCATTCATCACAACATACGAAAAGGCGATGCGCACCGTAACATCGACCGTCAGCTCCACGATATCCGCCTCATCCAACACCTGTGCCGTAGAGTCCCTATAAGCCTCTATAAGTCCCGAGACTCCAAGTTTGGTGCCACCAAAATACCTAACCACAACGACCAAACAGTCGGTCACCTCGCGCGAAAGGAGCTGTCCCAAGATCGGTTTACCTGCGGTGCTCGATGGCTCCCCATCGTCATTAGCCCTCGACTTCTCGCCTTTGGGTCCCAACCGCCACGCATAGCAATGGTGGGTGGCATCGTAGTGCTGCTTGCGAAGTAGTTCAAGATGTTGGGTGATCTCCTCCTCGCAAGTCACAGGGTAGGCGTAGGTCAAAAACTTACTGCTCTTCTCCTTATATATGGTCTGCACAGGGGCAGAAATTGTGAAATAACTATCGCTTGCCACCCTCTATTACCTTACTTTTTTAAAGATCCTACTCCAACGTATATTGCCCGGGAACGACGATTCTTTGTCCAGCGACAACCACACAAACGAAGCCTTACCCACAACGTGATCCTCGGGCACAAAGCCCCAGAAACGTGAGTCGGCAGAGTTATGACGATTGTCTCCCATCATCCAGTAGTAATCCATCTGGAAGGTATAGCTCGTCGCAACCTCTCCATTTATATAGATCGTATCCCCATCGACTCGCAGATCATTGCCCTCGTACAAAGAGATCGCGCGCTCATAGAGTGGCAAAATATCCATCGTCAACTCTATGGTCTCGCCCGACTTGGGCACCCACAAAGGTCCCATATTGTCGGCATTCCACGACTCATAACCCTCCGCACTGGGGAATGTATCGGGGCTAGGACCCTCGGCTATATATTGGGTCACAGAGGTTACATTGGGGAGTTGCTTCACAACATCCCTCATCTCGGCCGTGAGGGGCATTTGGTAGATCGAACCATTACCCATCGCCTCGGTGATATTTAACTTTCGAAGTGTATAGTTGCTCAGCGGTGATGAACACTGCACGATATATACATATTGTTTCTGCTCGGGCGACACTTCGGGTTTGCCATTGATGTAGAGCCCCGACGAGAGCACCATAACAGTATCTCCTGCCACAGCTACACACCTCTTGATATAGTTCTCGCGCTTATCCACAGGGCGAGTTATAACCGTATAGTCGTCGAAGAGTCTACGTCGCCCCTCTGCCTCTCCGTACGACGATTGGTAGCTTCTAAGCACATCGTAGTAGGTGACCGCCTGATTCTCCAACAGCACCGTGTCGCCTGCTGGAAAGTTAAAGACAACAACATCTCCGCGCTCGATACTCTTGGGTCCAGCCAAGCGGTGGTACCCCCACTGGATAGCATCCGAGAAGGATTGTTTGGTGGTCGACATCGGCATCGTGTGGTGGACAAACGGGAACGACAAAGGTGTGTTAGGCATTTTGGGGCCATAGCTCACCTTGCTCACATAGAGATAGTCACCCACCAACAGACTCTTCTCCATCGAAGAGGTGGGGATCACATACAACTGAAAGATGTAGGTGTGAATAAGAGTAGCCACAACCGTAGCAAAGACAATGGCGTTGACCCACTCATAAACCATTTTGTATAGTGAACTCTTTTCGCAGAGCTTGGCATTAGGCTCGGCCAAATACTTCGACATATATTTGGTGATATAGATGTCGTATACAACAACCAATCCCAACAAAGGCCACAAAGACTCGGTCCACACCACGAACCACAAAATATAGAGCACAGAGGTGAACCCAAACCCTACCCATTTATTGGAGAAGAACTCCTTAATTTTATCCATAACAGCTCAATGAGGGCGACTAATAAGTCCCCTATTTGCGGAGTTTGAATAACAAGGATAAGTTTTGGGACTTCATGAAGCCACTCAGACCGCAGCGTACTGATGTACGTGAGGATTTGAGGGGCGAGAGAAGTGCCGAAAAACGCCTTGTTAGTCAGACTCAAGTTTATTTTAACATATCTTCCATAGAGTAGACCCCGACCTTGCCACACAAGAACTCCGAGGCGATAACCGCTCCATAAGCCAACGTACTACGATTCTTTATCGTATGTTTAAGCTCCAAAATATCGTCAGGCGATTCGTAGGTCACCGTGTGAGTTCCCGGAACCTCCCCCTCGCGGATAGACTTAATCTCTATCTGACCCTCCTGAGGCGTGGTGTCATTCACCCAGCCACTCTTAGTATCGAGGTTCTCGATCAAACCCTCGGCAATGGTGATAGCCGTGCCACTAGGTGCGTCTACTTTGTGGATATGGTGAATCTCCTCTACCTCCACAGCGTAGCCATTGAATTTATTCATCAACTGAGCCAACTGCTTATTGATCCTAAACATAAGATTTACCCCAAGGCTGTAGTTTGAGGCATAGAACATCGCCCCCGAACACTTAGCGCACAACGCCTTAAGTTCGTCGAATTTGTCCAACCACCCAGTCGTTCCACTCACAACGGGGGTCTTAGACTCGATACATTTCACTAGGTTAGCATAGGCTGTAGAGGGGGTTGTAAACTCGATCGCCACATCTATATCTGCCAGATTCTCAGCGTTTAAGTCCCCACTATTATCCATATCTATAATCAACGGTACCGTGTGACCTCTCTCAATCAAGATCTTCTCGATCTCACGACCCATCTTTCCATATCCGATTATTGCTACTTTCATTATTTTGAATTTTAAATTTGCAACTATTATATTTCGACAAAGATAGAATTTTTTTATTACTTTTGCAATATGAGATATTTTATAGAGCTACGCTACAACGGCACCAATTACTGCGGATGGCAGCGACAAAACGACACACCCACTGTTCAAGGCCATATAGAAAGCGCACTTTCGACACTCCTCAAATCGCCCACGCAGATCACAGGAGCAGGAAGAACAGACACAGGCGTGCACGCTTCGTTCTATGTCGCACACTTCGACAGCACAAACCCAATCCCCGATTGTGACTTTTTGCGCTACAAACTAAACATTATCCTGCCCCAAGATATAGCAATCTCTAAGGTCTATAAAGTCGGTGATGATGCTCACGCTAGGTTTGACGCACAGCAGAGGGAGTATACATACTTTATCGAGCGCCACAAAAACCCATTCACACGAAATTCATCGTGGCAATACTACGTCGACCTCGACATGGAGGCGATGAATAGAGCGGCACAGAGGCTACTGCTCCACTCCGACTTCACATCCTTCGCCAAACTCAACTCCAACAACAAAACCAATATCTGCAAAATATATCACACCGAGTGGCAATTGGGGCCCAAGGGTGAGATGATATTCACCATCCGCGCAGATAGATTCCTCCGCAATATGGTGCGCGCAATAGTGGGGACATTGGTAGACGTGGGGCGCGGAAAATATAGCGTCGAGGAGTTCGACCAGATCATCACGGCTCGCGACCTCTCGAAGTGCAGCGCAGGTGCCCCAGCCCAAGGGCTATTCCTCAGCGATATAGAGTATTGAGATCATTGACCATTAAATGATCTCAATCTCGATTGAAGTGGAGAATCTCGCGTTAGGCATAAGGCTCTGCATCCAATCCTTACCTTTGAACTCGCCCGTGTAGTCCGCACTATCGCAGCGGCCATACCATGGCTCGATACATGTAAATGGGGAGTAGTTATCCTTGGCCTTAGACCACAGACCGACCACTGGGGCATCATATTTAACTCGTATATATGGAGTCTGCTGTGCATCAAGGAGTGAGATATCCATACTTTGTGAATCCTCAAAGATCAGTGCATCGCCATTAAAGGTCTCCTTCGTGATAGCGATCTTTTGGTCGCAGAGGGTGATCTCACGCTTTTGAGGGATTAGGTATCCCGACCCATTAAGCTGGCTCACCATTAGTGTATCATCCGCCCCGCGGTCATTAAACGAGAAGTAACCCTGCACATCGGCCTCAGCGTCGAAATTCATAAAGTTAAAACCGGGGTGTGCGCCAAGTTGGAAATATGTCGTTTCGTCGCTTGGGTTCACAACCTCGTACGAGATAACGATTTTACGCCCCTCGATCTTGTAGCCGATCTTCAACACAAAGTCATATGGGTAATCGAGTTTAGTCTCGAGGGTGCTCTTGAGGGTGAACAGAGCCTCCGTGGCATCTAGCTGCTCAACATCGAATGTCAGGTGTCGAGCGATTCCATGTTGTCTCATATGAAACTCTTGGCCATCCACACGGCAGGTATTGTCGCATATAGCCCCCACGATTGGGTAGAGAACAGGAGAACGTGATTTCCAAAAAGCTGGATCTCCGCACCATAGATACTCCCTTTGGTTCTGTAGGTTTTGAATCGAGAACAACTCCGCTCCCAGCTCATTAATCTCTAACTTTAACTCTCCATTTTCGATTGTTGTCATAATATATTAGGTGTTAGTTTTTGATAAATACAAAGATACAAAAAAAATGTAAGAGTAGGAAATTTGGGGTAACATAGTTGAAAAAGAGTTGGTTTTGAGATTTTGGGTAGGTGGCGTTAGGTCAGGATAGTTCATTGGAACGTCAAGTAACGTCATCGCAACGTAACCAAA
>JBCQUO010000052.1:0-13328 GCA_047173955.1 Rikenellaceae bacterium | reverse complement strand
AAACCATTTCAAATCAAAAAATCAAAGAACGCTTGTAAATGCAATAATATCAGTGTGTTATGAATAAAATTAAAAAGTTAACGCACCAGTACTATTTAACCATCTTAAAACTAAAACCAAAAAACTAAAATCATGGATCAAAAAACTCAGGGCAGCAAAGTATACCTCTTTGGTATTACCCTTGTCGCTATCATCGGAGGTCTGCTCTTCGGATACGACACTGCCGTAATCTCGGGTGCCGAACAGGCGCTCCAGCAATTCTTTAAGAGTGCAACAGATTTCGAATACACGAGTGTTCACCACGGTATGACCGCTTCGAGCGCGCTCGTGGGTTGTATCATCGGAGGTGCTATCTCGGGTCTCTTGGCCAACTATTTCGGCCGTCGCAACTCGCTTATCATCGCTGCGTGTCTATTCTTTATGTCAGCTTTGGGATCATACAATCCAGAGTTTTTGTTCTTCCCCAAAGGGGAGGCTTCGTTTGATCTTTTGATCGCTTTCAATATCTATCGTGTGATTGGTGGTATCGGTGTGGGACTTGCTTCGGCTGTCTGCCCGATGTATATCGCGGAGTTGGCCCCTGCCGAGGTGCGTGGTACGCTCGTGTCGTGTAACCAGTTCGCTATCATCTTCGGTATGTTGGTCGTATACTTCGTTAACTATATGATTAAGGGCTCTTTGGTTAGCGACGAGGCTATGGTCGCTATCGGTTGGCGCAAAATGTTCCTCAGCGAGGCTTTCCCAGCAGGTATCTTTGGTGTGTTGCTTTTGTTGGTTCCCAAAACCCCTCGCTACTTGGCTATGATTGGCGACGAGGTGAAGGCGTTGGCGGTGTTGACTCGTATCAATGGTTCGGACAAAGCGGCCTCTATCATGGAGGAGATCAGAACAACCACCAAAGAGAAGGTGGAGCCTTTGTTCGCATATGGAGTTGCAGTTGTGGTGATCGGTATCTTGTTGTCGTTCTTCCAACAGGCGATAGGTATCAATGTGGCTCTTTACTACGCGCCACGTATCTTCGCTAGCATGGGAGCTTCGGGCGACGCTGCGATGATGCAGACGGTGGTGATGGGTGTTATCAATATCATCTTTACGTTGGTGGCGATCTTCACGGTCGACAAGTGGGGCCGTAAACCACTCCTTATCGTTGGTTCGGTAGGTATGATGTTGGGTATGATCTCGCTTGGAATGTTGTCGTACTTAGACCTTATCGGTATGGCAGCTCTTGTTTCGATCATTATCTACACAGCTTCGTTCATGATGTCGTGGGGTCCAATCTGTTGGGTGTTGATCTCGGAGATCTTCCCAAACACTATTCGTGGCAAGGCGATCGCTATCGCGGTGGCTGCGCAGTGGATCGCTAACTACGCTGTATCGGCTACCTTTATTCCACTTTCGGAGTGGAGCTTGGGATCTACATATTTGATGTACGCTGGATTCTGCGCCCTTTCGATCTTCTTTGTGTGGAAGTTCGTGCCAGAGACCAAAGGAAAGAGCTTGGAGGAGATGGCCGCTTTGTGGAGAGGCCGCAAATAGTTATATATTTTCGAAGAGGTGGGAATCACCCCACCTCTTTGGCTAATACGATACTAAACTCACGAAATGAAAATAAGGGGTGAGGTGAAGTGTAATTAAGAGTAAAAAGAACAAATTTTTCTAAACAAAAATTCGTAAAATAAATGGAGTTAATAGACTACACGTTAGGTGGAATAATCGGAAAGTGGGCTACCGAAAGCCCCGATAAAGAGTTTTTGATCTCTCCCTATTTGGGTGTTAGATACACTTATGCTCAATTTAGTCAAAGGGTCGACTCTTTGGCACTCTCTTTCAAGAGCTTGGGCGTTGGCAAGGGTAGCAAGGTTGGAATATGGGCCAATAACCATCCCGACTGGATCACCGTATCGTTTGCCGCGGCACGTCTGGGCGCGGTGTTGGTGACGGTCAATACCAACTACAAAGCCACAGAGCTGGAGTATATCTTGTGCAATGCAGATGTGCATACGATGTGTATGATCGGTGAGTACCGCGACTCGAACTATGTGGAGATCCTCCACTCGGTTGTCCCCGAGATGTTGACGATGAGCGAGGGTGAGCAGATAGCGTCGGCTAAACTCCCAGAGCTTCGCAATGCGGTCTATATCGGCAAGGGTCGCCCTGTGGGTATGCACAACATAGACGAGCTGGTGGCTCAAGGGGCGGCCATGGATCGCACGGAGTATGACTTCGAGCAACGTCAGTTGACTTGCCACGACGAGGTGAATATGCAATATACATCGGGCACCACAGGTTTCCCCAAAGGTGTGGTCCTCACGCACTACAATATCCTAAACAACGGAAAGGCTACGGGCGAATTTATGCGCTACAGTGCCGACGATAAACTCCTCGTCTGCGTGCCTATGTTTCACTGCTTCGGATGTGTATTGGCTCTTTGTGCCGTTATCACACATGGTGCAACGATGGTGATGTTGGAGGATTTCGACCCACTTAGAGTGTTGGAGTCGATCCACAAAGAGAGGTGTACCATATTATATGGTGTGCCAACGATGTTTATCGCGGAGCTCAACCACCCCGAATTCGACCGCTTCGACCTCAAATCCCTCCGCACAGGTATCATGGCTGGCGCGGTGTGTCCCATAGAGACCATGAATGCGGTGATGGAGCGCATGAACTGTAACCTTATAAGTATCTATGGTCTCACCGAGAGCTCTCCGGGTATGACGGGCTCCGACCTCTCGGACTCAACCCTCCTGCGTGCTACGACTGTAGGGCGCGAGTTCCCCGGCATAGAGGTTAAGATCCTCGACCACAACACTGGCAAGGAGCTCCCCAATGGTGAGCAGGGTGAGGTGTGCTGTCGCGGATGGAACGTAATGAAGGGGTACTACAACAACCCCGAAGCTACGGCCGAAGTGATCGACGAGGATGGATTCCTCCACTCGGGAGACCTAGGTCTGCGCGACAAGGATGGTTACTTCCACATCACAGGACGTATCAAGGAGATGATTATCCGCGGAGGTGAGAATATCTATCCGCGCGAGATAGAGAACTACCTATTTAATATACCACAGATCAAAGGTGTCGAGGTCGTAGGACTTCCATCACCCCGATACGGAGAGCAGGTAGGTGCCTTCATAACCCTCAAAGAGGGGCAGGAACTCACAGAGAAGGATGTGCGTAAATTCTGCGAAGGAAACATCGCGCGTTATAAAATACCTAAGTATATATTCTTCATCCATGAATTCCCAATGACCGCCAGCGGCAAAATCCAAAAGTATAGACTCAAAGACCTCGGCGTGCAGTTGATGGAGGAGCGCGGCGAAGAGATTATCTAAAGTGGCTGTTTGTGCGGCCTTGGCTGTTTGGCTTTAGGTCAGAGGCTGAGGTTTAGTTCCGAGGTCTGCCTCACGCCGGCGGGCGCACAGCAAGCTGTGATTTGTCCCCCTTGCGCTTGTGTGTGCTGTGGTCGCGAGCCGTTTTCGCGCTAAAGCGTGAAATTTAATATAAAAGGAGTGGATACTGTCCTCGAAAGCAAGCTTTCGGTTCAGTATCCCCTCCTTTCATATTATTCCCCCGTTGGGGGAAACCCCTCGTGACCCCACCCCATCCCAACGCGAGGTGGCTACATGCGATAATAATGGTTAATGGTCAATGGTCAGTGGTTAATGGTCAATGGTTAATGGTGAATGGTCAGTGGTCACTAGTGTCCCATTAAAATTCATAAACGTTCATTGGGACATTTGAGATTTAGTTAGTTACAGCTGTTTCGTGTCGGCGACGATTTGAATTTATAATCTTCCGCAATGACGACAGGGTTAAAATAATTTTAATGGGACGCTAGTGACCATTCATCATTCATCATTCATCATTTATCATTCATCATTAATTTCACTATCTTTGTGGAGAATTTTTAATCGAAAATTAGGTATGATAAAAACAGATATACAGGTCCGATTTTCGGACATAGATATGTTGGGGCACGTTAATAATGTGGTCTTGCAGCAATATTACGATTTGGGTAAAACGAGCTATTTGTCTGATGTATTGGCACTTTCGGGGCTGTGGAAGGATGTGTCATACATTGTCGTCAATACCAATACGAACTATATGGGCGAGGTTTTTGGCGATCGAAAGTTTCATGTGACGACACGGATTTCGAGAATTGGCAGCAAGAGTATAACTTTTGTGCAGGAGATTGTCGATAGTGTGACGGAGGTTGTTAAGAGTCGAAGTGAATCTGTTTTGGTCGCTTTTGACCTCAAAACAAGAGAGGGGATTTTGGTTAGCGACGACCATCGCCAAAAAATCGAGGCTCACGAAGGAATCGAATAGAAAAAGGGGCAAAAAAAGTTACAAAAAAGATTGCGCAAAGTATTGTTAATCAAAAAATAATGCGTACCTTTGCAGTCCTATTGGGTGTATAGTGCCCATAGGCATAGAGAAATTTTATTAATTAATAAGGACAAAACGTTAAAATGCCAACTATTCAACAGTTAGTAAGAAACGGTCGAGTGCACGCAGTAGAGAAGAGTAAATCTCCAGCACTCGCAGCGTGTCCCCAACGCCGTGGTGTATGTACTCGTGTTTACACAACTACACCAAAGAAGCCAAACTCGGCTATGCGTAAGGTTGCACGTGTAAGATTGACAAACGGTAAGGAGGTGAATGCCTACATCCCCGGAGAGGGTCACAACCTACAAGAGCACTCAATCGTGTTAGTACGCGGTGGTCGTGTGAAAGACCTTCCGGGAGTACGTTATCACTTGGTTCGTGGAGCACTAGACTCAGCAGGAGTTGACGGTCGCCACCAACGCCGCTCAAAGTATGGAACAAAGCGCCCAAAACCGGGAGCACCAGCAGCAGCAGGTAAGAAGAAAAAGTAATTAAAAAACAATTTAGTTTTTAAGAAAAACAATGAGAAAAGCTAAGCCAAAAAAGCACATTCTACTTCCAGATCCTAAGTTTAGCGATGTCGAGGTTACTCGTTTCGTGAACAACTTGATGTTGGACGGTAAGAAGAGTATTGCCTACACAATTTTCTACGATTCGTTGGAGTTGGTAAGCAAGAAGATGAAGGATGCTGATAAATCTCCACTAGATGTTTGGAAACAAGCACTAGAGAATATCACACCCCAAGTCGAAGTTAAGTCAAAGCGTATCGGTGGTGCGACATTCCAAGTTCCAATGGAGGTTAGACCAGAGCGCAAGATTTCAATCTCTATGAAAAACCTTGTCCTTTACTCACGTAAGCGCGCTGGTAAATCAATGGCAGAGAAACTTTCGGCAGAGATCGTAGATGCATACAACCAACAAGGTGCTGCATTTAAGCGTAAAGAGGAGATGCACCGCATGGCGGAGGCAAATAAGGCATTTGCTCACTTTAGATTTTAATATATAATATAGGAGAAGATAAAGATGGCAAGAGATCTTAAATATACCCGTAACTTCGGAATCATGGCTCATATCGATGCTGGTAAAACTACCACATCGGAGCGTATCCTTTTTTATACTGGAAAAACTCACAAAATCGGTGAGGTTCACGACGGAGGCGCAACTATGGACTGGATGGTTCAAGAGCAAGAGCGTGGTATCACAATCACATCTGCTGCGACTACAGCGTTTTGGGATTACAAAGGTAAGCAGTACCAAATGAACCTTATCGACACCCCCGGACACGTTGACTTCACAGTAGAGGTTGAGCGTTCGTTGCGTGTATTGGATGGTGCAGTTGCAACATTCTGTGCAGTAGGAGGTGTAGAGCCACAGTCAGAGACTGTTTGGAGACAAGCAGACAAATACAATGTACCACGTATGGGTTACGTCAACAAGATGGACCGTACAGGTGCTGATTTCTATGCAGTTTGTTCTCAAGTGAAGGAGATCTTCGGTGCTAACGCACTTCCAGTAGTTCTTCCAATCGGTGCTGAGGATAAATTCGAGGGTCTTATCGACCTTGTTTACAATAACGCTATTTACTACTTCGACGACAAAACTATCCGCGATAACTTCGAGATCAAAGAGATCCCAGCGGATATGGCCGAGGAGGCAGCTGAGTGGCGTGCAAAACTTATCGAGGAGGTAGCTGCTACAGATGACGCTCTTATGGAGAAGTTCTTCGAGGATCCAGATTCAATCACTCCAGAGGAGTTGTTGGAGGCTATCCGCGTAGCTACAATCGGTATGCAGATCGTCCCAATGTTGTGCGGATCATCATTCCACAACAAGGGTGTTCAAAAGTTGTTGGACTACATCATGGCGTTCCTTCCAAGTCCACTCGATTTGCCAGCTGTTGAGGGTACAAACCCAAAGACTGACGAGGCAGTGAGCCGTGAGGCATCATCGAGCGAGCCTTTCTGTGGTTTGGCGTTCAAGATCGCTACCGATCCTTTCGTAGGTCGTTTGGCTTTCGTACGTGTATACTCAGGTAAGTTGGATGCAGGTTCTTATGTATTGAACTCAAGAAGCAACAAGCGTGAGCGTATAAGCCGTATCTACCAAATGCACTCAAACAAGCAGAATCCAATGGAGACTGTTGAGGCAGGAGATATCTGTGCAGCTGTAGGTTTCAAGGAGATCCGCACAGGAGATACTCTATGTGTAGAGACTGCGCCTATCACACTTGAGCAGATGACATTCCCAGAGCCAGTAATCGGTTTGGCAGTAGAGCCAAAGACTCAAAAGGATGTTGATAAGTTGGGTATCGCGTTGGGTAAACTCGCTGAGGAGGATCCAACATTTACAGTACACACAGACGAGGATTCGGGTCAAACCGTAATTAGCGGAATGGGTGAGCTTCACTTGGATATCATCGTTGACCGTCTTAAGCGCGAGTTCGGCGTAGAGATCAACCAAGGAGCACCTCAGGTTAACTACAAAGAGGCTCTTACTCGCACTGTTCAACACCGTGAGGTATTTAAGAAGCAGACAGGAGGTCGCGGTAAGTTCGCAGATATCATCTTCGAGATCGGTCCAGCAGATGAGGGTCAAACAGGCCTTATCTTTGTTGACGAGGTTAAGGGAGGTAACGTACCTAAGGAGTTTGTCCCATCTGTACAGAAGGGATTCCAAACAGCTATGGCAAATGGAGCTTTGGCAGGTTATGTTATCGACTCAATGAAGGTGACTTTGAAGGATGGTTCATTCCACCCAGTCGATTCAGACCAATTGTCATTCGAGATCTGTGCTCGTAACGGATTCCGCGTAGCTGCACCAAAAGCTGGTTCAGTTATCATGGAGCCAATTATGAACGTAGAGGTTGTAACTCCAGAGGAGTCAATGGGAGATATCATCGGTGACTTGAACAAGCGTCGTGGCCAGATTTCAGGAATGGAGTCAAAGGGTACAGCACGCGTTGTGAAGGCTAAGGTACCACTCTCAGAGATGTTCGGTTATGTGACTGTTTTGCGTACTATCTCATCAGGACGTGCAACATCATCAATGGAGTTCTCTCACTTCGACGAGGTTTCCGCTAACCTTGCTAAAGAGATTATCGAGAAGTCAAGCGGTAAAGTTAAGGGATTAGAATAGACAAATAATATGAATCAAAAGATTAGAATCAAACTAAAGTCTTTCGACCACAACCTTGTTGACAAGTCGGCAGAGAAGATCGTAAAGACTGTGAAGAGCACTGGCGCTGTAGTAAGCGGACCTGTACCTCTTCCAACAAAGAAGCAGATTTTTACTGTAAACCGTTCAACCTTCGTAAACAAGAAGGCACGCGAGCAGTTCCAGCTTTGTACTTTCAAGCGTATCCTTGATATCTACTCATCTACACCAAAGACAATTGATGCTTTGATGAAGTTGGAGTTGCCATCAGGAGTTGAGGTTGAAATCAAAGTCTGATAGATAATTAGCGGTAGGAGTGGCTGCCTACCGCTAACCAAAACCCGAAGGGGGGTGGGCAGATCTAATTTGGGCGCAGAGAGTTTGGTCGGAGTCAAAAAAGGTGGAGCCAATCTTGGTGAAGTGAATTTTGACAAAGAAAATGCGTTGCGCGCAAAGAGGAAAAAACTTAGCATTTGAAAAACGGAGGTCACGTTGCCTTGCTGATTCGGATATGAGGTCTATTCCCATTCAAACAGGATTTAAGCAGATGATGCCGTCTGCCTCTGATCCCAAAATGTTCATTAATTAAACAAACGTAATTCGACAAAAATGTCAGGACTTATTGGAAAAAAAATCGGAATGACTTCCGTTTACAGTGCCGAGGGTAAGAACATACCATGCACTGTCATTGAGGCTGGTCCATGTGTAGTTACGCAAATCAAGAGTCTCGAGGTAGATAACTACGAGGCTGTACAGGTTGCCTATGACGACAAGAAAGAGAAAAACACAACCAGCAGTTTGTTAGGACACTTCAAAAAGGCAGGAACAACACCAAAGCGTAAGCTCGTGGAGTTCAAAGATATGCCAGAGGTGACTCTAGGAGAGATCCTAACAGTAGACTTATTCACAGAGGAGGATTGGGTTGATGTAACCGGAATCTCTAAAGGAAAAGGTTTTCAAGGTGTTGTAAAGCGTCACGGCTTTGCTGGAGTAGGTGGGGCGACTCACGGTCAGCACAACCGTCAACGTAAACCGGGATCACTCGGAGCATCATCTTATCCATCACGCGTATTCAAAGGCAAGAGATTGCCCGGACAAACAGGTGGAGATCAAGTTAAGGTTCTTAACTTGAAAGTATTAAAGGTAATCCCAGAGAGCAACCTTATTTTGGTTAAGGGTTCAATTCCGGGTGCAAAAGGTTCTTATTTAACAATTGAGAAGTAGTATGGAATTAGCTGTATTAAACACACAAGGTCAAGAGACAGGTCGTAAGGTAGTCCTTTCTGATGCTGTATTCGGCGTGGAGGCTAATGACCACGCTATTTATCTTGACGTTAAGCAATATCTTGCTGATCAACGTCAAGGAACTCACAAGTCAAAGCAACGTAACGAGGTAGCAGGTTCTACACGTAAGTTGAAGAAGCAAAAGGGAACTGGTGGCGCACGTTGCGGAAGTATCAAGAACCCATTGTTCGTAGGTGGAGGACGTATTTTTGGCCCTCAGCCACGCGATTACCACTTCAAACTCAACAAGAAGTTGAAGCAATTGGCACGTCGTAGCGCATTGACTTACAAAGCACAAGCGGGCGTAATTAGTGTCGTAGAGAACATGGAGTTGGATCTTCCAAAAACAAAAGCTGCAATGGCTATGGTTGATTCATTGAAGGTTTCGGACAAGAAGGTACTTTTGGTATTGCCATCGTCGAACGTCAATCTACAACTCTCATGTCGCAACTTGCCTTACGTAAAGACTATTTTGGCTCAAAACCTTAATACTTACGAGGTAATGAATTGTTCAGCTTTGGTAATGGTTGAGGGAGCAGAGAATATTTTGAACGCTATGTTAGCCTAAAAACGCAGACAAGAAAGATGGAAATTATTATTAAGCCGGTTTTAACCGAGAAGATGACGATTCAGGGCGAAAAGTTGAATCGCTACGGTTTTATCGTTGACGTTCGTGCTAACAAGATCCAAATCCGTAACGCTGTAGAGCAAATGTACGGAGTTGTGGTGAAGAGCGTTAACACATGTAATTACATGGGTAAAGCAAAGAGCCGTTACACAAAGGCAGGCCTTTTGGCAGGTCGTACAAACAACTTCAAGAAGGCAATCGTAACCTTGAAGGATGGTGATATGATTGATTTTTACAGTAATATCTAATAAGAGATGGCAGTAAGAAAGTTTAAACCGGTAACTCCCGGTACAAGACATAAGATTCTGGGTACATTTGGTGACATCACCACATCTACACCAGAGAAGTCATTGCTCAGTCCAAAGAAGAGCTCTGGAGGACGTAACAATACAGGTAAGATGACTATGCGCTACATGGGTGGTGGTCACAAGCAAATGTATCGTGTCGTAGATTTCAAGAGAGCAAAGGATGGAATCGCAGCTACTGTAAAGACTATTGAGTATGATCCAAACCGTACAGCGCGTATCGCTCTTATAGCTTATGCAGATGGAGAGAAGAGTTATATCATCGCTCCAAACGGACTAGAAGTAGGACAAACATTGATGAGTGGCGCGGGCGTAGCTCCAGAGTTGGGTAACACATTGTTGCTTAGCGAGATTCCACTCGGAACAGTTATCCACAATATAGAACTCTATCCCGGTCAAGGTGCTGCTATGGCACGCTCGGCGGGATCTTACGCTCAGCTTTTGGCACGCGAAGGAAAATTCGCGATTATCAAGTTGCCATCAGGAGAGACTCGTATGGTACTCGTAACTTGCCGCGCAACAGTTGGTGTTGTATCAAATGGTGACCACAATCTTGAGTGTTCAGGAAAAGCAGGTCGCAAGCGTTGGTTAGGTCGTCGTCCAAGAAACCGTGGTGTTGTGATGAACCCAGTAGATCACCCAATGGGTGGTGGAGAGGGTCGCCAATCAGGAGGTCACCCTCGATCACGTAAAGGTTTGTTGGCTAAGGGATACAAGACACGTAATCCTAAGAAAACGACCTCTAAGTTTATTATTTCAAAGAAGAAAAAATAATTAAATAGAGTACTTAAATGAGCCGTTCATTAAAAAAAGGACCATTCATTGACCCAAAGTTGGATGCTAAAGTAGTAGCACAAGCTGAGAGCAATAAGAAGTCCGTAATAAAGACTTGGTCACGCGCGAGTATGATCTCACCAGATTTCGTGGGTCAAACTATCGCAGTACACAATGGAAACAAATTTATTCCAGTGTATGTTACAGAGAATATGGTAGGTCACAAACTCGGAGAGTTTGCCCCTACACGTAACTTCCGTGGTCATGGTGGTAACAGAAAAAAATAGTTAAGAAATGGGTGCAAGAAAATCAAATATGGCCGCTCAATACAAGGCCGAGAAGAAGCAGAAAGCAATGGCTATTCTGCGTGACTGCCCTACGTCTCCACGCAAAATGCGTTTGGTTGCTGACATCATCCGTGGTGTTGAGATCAACCGCGCATTGGGTATCCTTCGTTACTCAAAGAAGGAGGCATCTATCCGCTTGGAGAAGCTTTTGCGTTCAGCTATCGCAAACTGGGAAGCTAAGAACCCTAGCGAGAAGTTGGAAGATACAAAGCTATGCGTAAAAGAGATCTTCGTAGACGGAGGTAGAATGTTAAAGCGTATTCAGCCCGCTCCACAAGGACGTGCACACCGTATCCGCAAGCGTTCGAACCACGTAACTATCGTAGTTGACAAATTGGTAACCGTAGAAAAACAGTAAGCAATGGGACAAAAAGTAAATCCAATATCAAACCGCCTTGGTATCATCAAGGGTTGGGACTCTAACTGGTTTGGTGGTCGTGACTTCTCAGAGAAGTTAGTAGAGGATGCAAAGATCCGTAAATACTTGGAAGTTCGTTTGGCTAAGGCAAGTATCTCGAAGATCATTATCGAGAGAAGCTTGAAGCTAGTTACTGTAACGGTTTCTACAGCTCGCCCAGGTATCATTATTGGTAAGGGTGGTCAAGAGGTTGACAAGTTGAAGGAGGAGTTGAAGAAACTTACTGGTAAGGAGGTTCAAATCAACATCTTCGAGATCAAGCGTCCAGAGGTTGATGCAACAATCGTTGGTCGTAATATAGCTCGCCAATTGGAGGGTCGTGTATCATTCCGTCGTGCAGTAAAGACTACTATCGCATCTACAATGCGTATGGGAGCAGAGGGAATCAAGGTTCAAATTTCTGGTCGTGTAGGTGGAGCTGAGATGGCTCGCTCAGAGACTATGAAGGAGGGACGTATTCCATTGCATACATTCCGTGCAGATGTAGATTACTCTCTAACAGAGGCTTTGACAAAGGTTGGAATCTTGGGTATCAAGGTTTGGATCTGTCAAGGAATCGTTTACGGAAAGCGTGACCTTTTCGAGATCGCAGGAGCATCAGCTCAAGGTGGTCAACAAGGAGGTAACGATCGTCGCCAAGACCGTAGAGGTGGAGGTCAAAACCGTAAGCGTCGTAACAACAATAGCAAGTAGAACCTTTTAAAGCAACAGAAAAATGTTACAGCCAAAAAAGACCAAATTTAGAAGAATGCAAAAAGGTCGTATGAGAGGTTTAGCTCAAAGAGGTAATCAACTTGCATACGGTTCGTTCGCAATCAAGGCACTAGAGACTGCATGGATCACAGGTCGTCAGATCGAGGCAGCACGTCAGGCAATCACTCGTCACATGAAGCGTGAGGGTCAACTATGGATCCGCATCTTCCCAGACAAACCAATTACCAAGAAGCCAGCCGAGGTACGTATGGGTAAGGGTAAGGGTAATCCAGAGGGATTCGTTGCGCCAGTTACCCCAGGACGCATCTTGTTTGAGGCCGAGGGAGTACCCTTGGAGATCGCTCAAGAGGCACTTCGATTGGGAGCACAAAAGTTGCCAATTACGACCAAATTCATTGTAAGACGTGATTACGTTGAAACATCAATCTAAGGAGAAAAAGATGAAAAGTGCAGAAATAAAGGAACTTTCAGTGAAGGATCTGCAAGAGAGAATCGAAGTAGAGAAAGCGCAGCTTTCGAAGTTGAAGATTCAACACGCAGTATCGCCAATTGAAAACCCCTCAATTATTAAAAAAGCTCGCAGAGAGATAGCTCGTATGCTGACAGTTCTGCGTCAAAAAAACGCTAAATGTTAATTACCACTATGGAAAGAAATTTTAGAAAAGAGCGTATTGGGGTAGTTGTCAGTACAAAGATGGAGAAGACCATCGTTGTTGCGGTAGCACGTAAGGTGAAGCATCCAATTTACGGTAAGTTCGTGAACAAGACAACAAAATTCGTTGCAGAGTCATTGGACGAGACCCTAAGAGAGGGTGATACAGTTCGCATTATGGAGACTCGCCCACTCAGCAAGACAAAATGTTGGAGATTAGTACAAATTATAGAAAGAGCTAAATAGTCATGATACAACAAGAAAGTAGACTCGCAGTAGCTGACAACAGCGGTGCAAAGGAGGTTCTTTGTATCCGTGTACTTGGAGGCACAGGACGTCGTTACGCCTCAGTAGGCGATAAGATCGTGGTATCTGTAAAGAGTGCATCACCATCAGGCGACGTAAAGAAAGGTACCGTTTCAAAGGCGGTAGTAGTAAGAACATCCAAGGAGATTAGACGACCTAACGGTTCGTATATTCGTTTCGACGACAATGCCGTGGTGCTCCTTAACAACCAAGGTGAGATGCGTGGTACTCGTATCTTTGGCCCTGTAGCTCGTGAGTTGCGTGACCAATATATGAAGATCATCTCATTGGCACCAGAGGTATTGTAATTAATAAAAAAACATTTCGAATATGTCAAAATTACATATAAAGAAGGGGG
>JBCQUO010000051.1:0-13384 GCA_047173955.1 Rikenellaceae bacterium | reverse complement strand
AATATATCAGAAAGAATATCCGACCTCAGGAATATACTGAAATCGGATATTGTGGTTCTTAAGGGTCGACTAATTAACCATTCATCATTATTTTCGTCATTGCGGCCTCTGAGCCGCAATCTCTGCCTCGGTCGTACAATGTATCGTTAGGGATTGCGGATCGGGGTCAGCAATGACCCTGTGTGTTAATTCAACATTCATCATTATCGGCGTTAATCATTAACCATTGACCTCAGCACCCAAAACAACATCAAACCAAAGGCCTTTAACCCAAAAAAAACGAGTGATCCACTTTAATTGGGACCACTCGTTTTATTGAGGTGCTATAAAAAAATAGCTTGTAGAATTACATCTTGCGACCTACGTTAGTCTTTGCAGCACCACCTTTAGCGCTTGAAGCTGCCTTAGCTGCGTGTTGAGCTACTGGCTTAGACTTCTTCTCGCCTACAACAGTTGCATCCTCTACAGCGTCTGTAGATTTAGCTTTGCTACGTGAACGACGTGTCTTTGGTTTAGCCTCAGCAGTTGCCTCAGAAACCTTTCCAAAAGTGTAAGAGTCGTTGAAATCAACGAACTCGATGATACACATCTCGGCAGCATCTCCCAAACGGAAACCTGTGCGAAGAATACGTGTATAACCTCCGGGACGATCAGCAACTTTAGGAGCGATCGTGCGGAACAACTCGGTAACAGCCTCTTTTTGCTTAAGGTATGAGAATACTGTACGACGTTGGTGCGTAGTATCCTCTTTAGACTTAGTTACCAAAGGCTCGATAAACATCTGTACAGCCTTAGCCTTAGCGACAGTAGTCTCGATGCGCTTGTGAGCAATTAGCGATGATGCCATATTTGCCAACATTGCCTTACGGTGACCCCTTTGTCTACCAAGGTGATTGAATTTTTTATTATGTCTCATTTAAATTAATCTTTATCAAGTTTGTAGATTGATACATCCATACCGAATTTGAGGTTCAGCGACGTAAGCAACTCGTCAAGCTCCGTGAGAGACTTCTTACCGAAGTTGCGGAACTTAAGAAGATCGTTGCGGTGAAGTCTCACCAAATCGCCTACTGTATCGACATCGGCAGCCTTAAGGCAGTTTAGAGCACGAACACTTAGGTCTTGATCCGAAAGTTTGGTTTTGAGTAGCTGACGCATGTGTAGCACATCCTCATCAAACTCCTCAGCTCCATTGCTCTCATCCATGTTTACGGTGATCTTCTCATCCGAGAACAACATGAAGTGTTGGATCAAAATCTTTGCAGCCTCTTTCAACGCCTCTTTAGGGTGAATTGAACCATCTGTAGTAATCTCTAAATTCAACTTCTCGTAGTCGGTTCTCTGCTCAACGCGGTAATCCTCGATCGAGTACTTCACATTCTTTATAGGAGTGTGAATAGAGTCGATTGGAAGGGTACCAAACTCGCAATCCGAAGGAGCATTCTCCTCCGATGGAACATATCCGCGACCCTTACCGATAGTAAGAGTGATCTGCATCTTTGTTCCGGGTGCGAGGTGACAGATTACCAAATCAGGGTTCAGAACCTTGAAAAATGATAAGTAGTTCGAGATATAACCTGCAGTAAGCTCCGTAACACCCGCAACGTTTACAGAAACCGTTTCGGCCTCTTCGCTTTCGACTGTACGTATGAAACGAACTTGCTTTAGTTTTAGCACGATATCAATCATTCCTTCCATCACTCCCGGGACGGCAGCAAACTCATGATCCACGCCGGCAACCTTAACCGTAGTAATTGCGTAACCCTCCAATGAAGAGAGCAAGATACGACGCAAGGCATTACCTATAGTCATACCAAAGCCCGGCTCCAAGGGTCGGAACTCAAATTTCCCGAACGATGAACTAGACTCGAGCATAATCACCTTTTCAGGTCTCTGAAATGCTAATATTGCCATAATTATTGAATTGTTGTATTATTACTACTTAGAGTACAACTCGACGATGAGCTGCTCCTTGATGTTCTCTGGGATCTCCTCACGCTCAGGACGTTGCAAGAACTTTCCTGACAAAGTGGCACCATCCCACTCCAACCAAGCGTAACGGCTCTTTGAGCCACCCATAAGTGATGCAGCAATAACCTCCAAACTCTTTGACTTCTCGCGTACAGATACTACGTCGCCAATCTTCAATGAATATGAAGGGATATTTACAACATTACCGTTCACACAAATGTGGCGGTGCGATACCAACTGACGAGCTGCTGCGCGTGTTGGTGCGATACCCAAACGGTATACTACGTTGTCCAAACGGCACTCAAGAAGTTTCAACAAGTTCTCACCTGTGATTCCGCCCATACGTGATGCTGCATCATATGTACGTGCAAATTGCTTCTCCAACAAACCGTAAGTTGCTTTGGCTTTTTGTTTCTCGCCAAGCTGCTCGCCGTACTCTGATACTTTCTTACGCTTGCGAGCCAAACCATGCTGTCCCGGAGGATAGTTTCTCTTCTCTAGAGCTTTATCTGCTCCGAAGATAGCCTCACCGAACTTTCTGGCAATTTTTGTTTTAGGTCCTATATATCTTCCCATTGTCTTAACAAATTTAAAAAATTGTAATTGGTTTATGGTGGTTGACTCCTTTTAGAGTTGGGCCACGCGAACTAAAGTTCACACCTTATCAACGTACCCCGCCCCCAAAGTCATGCCACCGGGCTTAAAATCCGACGACGTGCGATTATACGCGACGACGGTTTGGAGCACGACAACCATTGTGTGGAAGTGGTGTAACGTCGATAATCTCCATTACCTCGATTCCTGCACCGTGGATAGTACGTACTGCTGACTCACGTCCAGCACCCGGACCCTTTACATAAACCTTGACTTTGCGCAAGCCCATATCGTAAGCAACCTTAGCGCAATCGGCAGAAGCGGTCTGAGCTGCATATGGTGTGTTCTTCTTTGAACCACGGAATCCCATCTTACCTGCTGAAGACCAACTGATCGCATCACCAACCTCGTTGGTAATTGTGATAATGACATTGTTAAATGTTGAGTGAACATATACCATGCCCTGAGCTCCAACCTTAACAACTTTCTTTTTAACTGTTCCAGTTTTTTTTGCCATAACTTTTGTCTATTACTTAGTTGCCTTTTTCTTGTTAGCGACTGTTTTCTTACGTCCCTTACGTGTACGAGCATTGTTCTTTGTTCCTTGTCCGCGGACAGGTAGTCCCAAACGGTGACGGATGCCTCGGTAACAACCGATATCCATCAATCGCTTGATATTGAGCTGAACCATAGAACGACATTCACCCTCCACTTTGATGCCCAACTCGGCAATTGTGTTACGGATGGCTGTGATCTGATCGTCATTCCAATCATCTGTCTTGAGGTCATAACTGATACCTGCCTCGTCGAGAATTCTACGAGATGTGTTGCGACCGATACCGTAGATATAGGTCAAGGCAATCTCACCTCTCTTATTTTTTGGTAAATCTACACCGACTATACGTGCCATAAATTTTTGTCTTTAAAATTTTACAGTTTAAAATTAACCTTGACGCATTTTAAACTTAGGATTCTTTTTGCAGATCACGTAAAGTTTTCCCTTACGGCGAACGATCTTGCAATCCTCGCTTCTCTTCTTGATTGATGCTTTTACTTTCATGATTTTTGAAGCAATCTTTATTTGTACCTAAATGTGATACGACCCTTACTCAAATCATAAGGAGTCATCTCAACTTTTACTTTGTCTCCGGGTAGGATTTTGATGTAGTGCATCCTCATCTTTCCCGAAATATGGGCCGTGATAACATGTCCGTTATCCAACTCAACTCGAAACATCGCGTTACTCAACGCCTCGATAATTGTTCCGTCCCTTTCAATAGCAGTCTGTTTTGCCATAGAGCCTTAATTGTTTAATGCTTGTTCGATAATATCGTAATCTGTCAAAATATCGGGTCCATTCTTCCCCACTGCAACTGCGAATTCGAAGTGTGCCGAGGGTTTGCAATCTTTGGTGCGCACGGTCCAACCGTCGCGCTCAAAGACCACCGATTTGGTCCCCATATTTATCATCGGTTCTATACAGAGCACCATTCCCTCTTTAAGGAGTGGCCCTCTGCCACGGGCTCCGTAGTTGGGAACACCGGGGGCTTCGTGCATTTTTCGCCCACAACCGTGCCCCTCCAACTCACGTACCACGCCATAGCCAAAGCTCTCTGCCCACTCTTGGACCGCCGACGAGATATCGCCTACGCGATTCCCTGCTTTGGCTTGTGATGTACCTTTATAAAGAGCCTCTTTGGTGACTGTGAGAAGTTGCTTAACTTCATCGCTGATCTCCCCTACGGCAAACGTATATGCCGAATCACCAACAAACCCCTTTAGAAATGTACCACAATCGACCGACACTATATCTCCATCGTGGAGTATATGTTTCGACGACGGAATTCCATGCACAACTTGATCGTTGACCGAAACACACAACGTCGCAGGGAACCCTTGGTAACCCAAGAAGGCTGGCACTGCGCCATGTGAACGGATAAAATCCTCTGCTATGCGATCCAACTCCAAAGTTGACACACCTGCTTTGATGTTGCGACCAACCTCGGCGAGCGTCTTGCTCACCAAAATGTTGTTCTCCCTCATCAACTCAACCTCTTCTGCCGTCTTTATTATGATCATCGTACTCTCTGTATGTTAAAACTTTAGTAGCGACCTTGGATGCGTCCAGTCTTCATCAGACCGTCATAGTGACGCATGAGTAGGTAACTTTCAATCTGCTTTAGAGTGTCAAGAACAACTCCAACCATAATCAACAACGATGTACCTCCGTAGAAGTAAGCAAACGCCTGTTGGATATTCAAAAATCTCATCGCGATAGCTGGCAAGATTGCAATTAGCGCGAGGAACATTGAACCCGGAAGGGTGATTCTTGTCATAACTGTGTCGATGTAGTTAACGGTTTGTTTACCGGGCTTTACTCCCGGGATAAATCCTCCGTTACGCTTCATGTCATCAGCCATGTTTTGAGGGTTTACGATAATTGCGGTGTAGAAGTATGTAAACGCAACTACCAACAATGCTAGCGTAAAGTTGTACCAGAATCCCGTCATGTTAGAGAATGCACCTGCAAAATTTGGAGCTACATTGACAAACAACATCGGAATAAACATCAAGGCTTGAGCAAAGATGATAGGCATTACATTTGCCGCATTCATCTTCAATGGGATGTACTGACGAACACCACCATACTGCTTGTTACCTACGATACGCTTCGCATACTGAACTGGAATCTTGCGGACAGCTTGCACAAGTGCAATTGTTGCCATAAAGACCAAGAAGAGCAATACCAACTCCAAAATCAACATGATAGCGCTACCATCTGAAGTTTGGAAACGAGCATTTACCTCTGCCAACAAAGCGTGGGGCAAACGAGCGATGATACCAATCATGATGATTAGCGACACTCCGTTACCGATTCCTTTGTCTGTGATCTTCTCTCCCAACCACATCACGAACATCGTACCAGCAATCAAAACGATAGTGGCATAGACCACAAATCCAAATGAGTTGCCATAGACGAATGCTGTGGGGACTTGGTGAAAGAGGTTAGCAACATAGGCTGGACCTTGGAGCACAAGTACTCCGATAGTCAAAAACCTTGTCCACTGATTCATTTTGCGGCGACCACTCTCACCCTCTTTTTGCATCTTTTGGAAGTAAGGCACCATCATGCCCAACAACTGAATGATGATCGAAGCGGTGATATATGGCATTACTCCCAATGCAAATATCGCAGCATTACCAAATGCACCTCCAGAGAATACGTTAAGCAGGCCCAAAAGACCATTGCTATCCATCTGGTTGGCCAATGCCGAACCCTCGCCCAAAGCGTTAGGGTTGATTCCGGGAATAACCACAAAACTACCAAGACGATATATAAGTAGAAGGCCGAGCGTGTAGATTACACGGTTTCTCAACTCTTCGATCTTATAT
Source organism: Rikenellaceae bacterium (assembly GCA_047173955.1). GTDB lineage: Bacteria > Bacteroidota > Bacteroidia > Bacteroidales > Rikenellaceae > Alistipes. Next base: position 7,426 of record JBCQUO010000051.1, on the reverse strand, counting down.
ATGTTCTTGATTGTCTCGACTACTTTTTTGTTGGTCGCCAAAAGTACTGCAACAACAGCAAAGATAACTCCAACAATAATATAAGTATTCATTTTTTTCGGTTTTTATTTGAACCTACAATTTTTCAACTTGACCGCCAGCCGCTACGATAGCTGCCTCAGCGCTCTTTGAGAATGCATGAGCTGTTACGCTCAAAGCAGTTGTCACGGCTCCATTACCCAAGATCTTAACTTTGTCTTTGCGTTGAGCAAATCCAGCCTCGATCAATGTGTCGATAGTGATAACTGTTAGTGACTTCTTAGCTGCCAACTCCTCGAGTGTCGAGAGGTTGATCGCCTTAAACTCTACACGGTTGATGTTGGTGAAACCAAACTTAGGAAGACGACGCTGAAGTGGCATCTGACCTCCCTCGAAGCCCAACTTGCGTGAGTATCCCGAGCGTGACTGAGCACCCTTGTGACCACGTGTAGCTGTTCCTCCGTGACCTGATCCTGCACCACGACCGATACGCTTCTCGTGGTGGGTTGAACCCTTTGCGGGTTTTAGATTATTGAGTTCCATTCTTAAAACTTCTTTTTTACTGGGTTAATAATTATTTAACCTCCTCGACCTTCACGAGGTGTTTTACACGCTCGATCATTCCTTTGATGATAACTGAATCGTCGTGCTCTACGCTTGAGTTAATCTTCTTAAGACCCAAAGCATCGAGGTTAGCGAGCTGACGCTTGCTTGCGCCACAACGGCTCTTTAGCTGAGTGATTTTCAATCTTGCCATTTTCTTACCTTTAAGATTAACCGTTAAACACTTTCTTCATTGAGATACCGCGAACCTGTGCTACGCTATATGCATCGCGCAACTCGCACAATGCGTTTACTGTAGCCTTAACCAAGTTGTGTGGGTTAGATGAACCCTTACTCTTAGCCAAAACGTTCTTGATACCTACTGACTCCAACACTGCACGCATCGCACCTCCTGCGATGATTCCAGTACCGGGAGCAGCTGGACGAATCATAACCTCTGATCCGCTATAACGCATCTCTTGTTTGTGAGGAATTGTTCCATTGATGATTGGAATTTGAACGAGGTTCTTCTTTGCATCCTCGATTCCCTTCGAGATCGCTGTTGTTACCTCAGACGCTTTTCCAAGACCATAACCTACAACGCCGTTCTCATTACCCACAACTACAATTGCAGAGAAGGTAAAGGTACGACCACCCTTCGTTACCTTTGTAACACGTTGGATGCTTACGAGTTTATCTTTTAGCTCGAGGTCGCTTGTACGTACTTTCTTTATGTTGCTATTTGACATATTCGCTTAGAATTTAAGACCGCCTTCACGTGCGGCATCTGCTAAAACTTGAACTCTTCCGTGATAAAGGTATCCGTTACGGTCGAAAGCCACCGAGCTGATTCCCTTTGCTAGGGCGCGCTCTGCTGCCAACTTTCCTACCTTTGCTGCGATATCCTTTTTGTTCTCACCTGCTGACTCTGAGGCCAACTCCAATGATGAAGCTGTCGCCAAAGTTACTCCAGCTTGGTCATCGATAAACTGTACGTAGATCTGCTTGTTGCTACGAAATACAGTCATGCGAGGAGTAGCTGCTGTACCGCTTACGATCTTGCGGATACGCATCTTAATTCTCGCTCTTCTTTCTATCTTAGTTAATGACATACTTGACTACTGTTTTATTATTTTGCTCCTGCTGACTTACCTGCCTTGCGACGGATTTGCTCGCCTACAAAACGGATACCCTTACCCTTATATGGCTCTGGCTTACGCAATGAACGGATCTTTGCTGCCACTTGGCCTACAAGTTGCTTATCAATACTCTTTAGCGTAACGATAGGGTTACCCTTCTTCTCTGTTACTGCTGTTGCCTCGATCTCTTTAGGTAGTTGGAGGTAGATGTCGTGTGAGTAACCCAAGCTGAGTTGCAACACTTGACCCTTCATCTCTGCCTTGAAACCTACTCCGACCAACTCTTGTTTGATCTCGAAGCCCTTAGATACACCAACAACCATGTTGTTGATAAGCGCACGATAAAGTCCGTGCATAGAGCGGTGACGTGGTTGGTTCGTTGGACGACTCAACAAAACCGCTGGAAGATCCTTTTGGCTCTCTTTGTCGGTTGTTGTACCAACTTCTACTGTGATATCTGAATCAACTTTTTGACTCAGTGTCCCAAGAGGCCCTTTCACACTTACTACATTGCCTGCGCCAACCTCTACGGTTACGCCTGCAGGTAAGATTACAGGTAATTTACCAATTCTTGACATTGTTTAAAATCTTTTGTTAATTAAAAAAATTGACGACTACCAAACGTAGCACAATACCTCTCCACCTACGTTCTCTTTGCGAGCTTGAGCATCAACCATGATACCCTTTGAGGTAGATACGATAGCAATTCCCAAACCGTTCAACACGCGTGGCATATCATCCACTGAGCTGTACTGGCGCAAACCGGGACGGCTCACACGCTTAAGGTTCTTGATTGCATTTGTCTTTGTTTGTGCATTCCACTTCAAAGCGATCTTGATGGTTGAGAATCCCTTCTCATCCTTGTCGAATTTGTAAGCGAGAATGTAACCTTGCTCGAAGAGGATCTTTGTCATCGCCTCTTTAATTTTTGAGCCAGGAGCTTCAACCACTTTGTGATTGGCTTTCACTGCGTTTCTAATTCTGGTTAGAAAATCCGCGATTGGATCTGTCATGATGAATTAAAAGTTAAAATTAATAATAAATAAAATAATTAGTTGACCCTCAGGTGGTTACACACCACACCTCAGGCCGCCCCCTCAGCCGCGTAACTACATTACACGCCTAAAAGTTGGCAAATATAAGCATAATTTCTGAATAATCAACGATTTATAGCGTTTATTTTCAAATAATTATTGCGCTGCGTTAAAAGCCCCAACCCCTATAAACGCAAAAATGTCGGCTTTATCTGCCAACATCATACACAATCCAACATCGAAAAACCTCGATATTAAATTAAATCTTCGCCAAATCTACCCCCAAAAAAGCATCGGCTCTTTGGTTGAAAATGCGTCAGCTAACTTTTACCATCCCCAAAAAACATCGGTTTTTTAGTTCTCAAAAGCATCGGCACGGCGGCGGCGAAAATTCGTATGAGGAGCAAACCTTTCTGCTTATTATGCGCGGGCCATCCCCTCAATTGGGAGACCCTCAAAGTTGGACCTTTAGGTGGAGTTCCAAAAAAACTCCTTAAGTTTTATTAAAGGGGGTGGAGTAGCACAAATACTCTCCACCCTCTCCAATTTATAGTATCTTTAGAAGAGTTGGGTCACCCCTCCTCCTCTTTTAGTCTCCTTCGCGGAGCGCGGCCAAAAACCACACCCACCCTCAAGACGCGCGGCCAAAAACCACACCCACCCTCATAGAGTCGCGCGGTCAAAACCACCACCCCCAGAGCGGCACGGTCGGCCCCCCACAGAGACTACCAGCTTGCCTTCTTCACGCCGGGGATCAAACCGTTTGATGCCATCTCGCGGAATTGAATACGGCTAATACCAAACAAACGCATGTATCCCTTTGGACGACCAGTGATCTTACAACGGTTGTGCTGACGGATAGGATTCGAGTTGCGAGGCAACTTCGAGAGAGCAATCCATGCCTCCTCGTGATCCATCTCTCCTGCTTTAACCTTTGCTGCGATCTCCTCACGCTTGTGAGCGTAACGCTTTGCAAGATTCTCACGCTTTACCTCGCGTGCTTTCATTGACTCTTTTGCCATAGCTTATTGGTTCTTTTTAGCGTTCTTAAATGGTAGACCGAAAGACTTCAAAAGAGCATAACCCTCCTCGTCTGTCTTGGCTGTAGTTACGAATGTAATCTCCATACCAAAGATCTTAGTGATCTTGTCGATGTCGATCTCTGGGAAGATGATTTGCTCTGTGATACCCAAAGTATAGTTACCTTGACCATCGAACTTATCGTTGATTCCCTTGAAGTCGCGGACACGAGGCAAAGCTACTGCTACCAATCTCTCAAGGAACTCATACATACGATTAGCGCGCAAAGTAACACGTACACCGATAGGCATACCCTTACGCAACTTAAAGTTCGAGATATCTTTACGAGACTTTGTCTGCACTGCTTTTTGACCAGTGATTGTAGACAACTCTGCTTGAGCGATGTCAATCAACTTCTTGTCAGCTACAGCTTGACCCATACCTTGGTTGATTACGATCTTCTCCAATTTGGGACACTCCATAACGCTTGAGTACCCAAACTCTTTCATAAGGGCAGCTACGATCTGCTCCTTATACTGTGTTTTAAGTGTTGGAACGTATGCCATTATTTGATCTCCTCCCCTGATTTTTTTGCGTAACGAACTAATTTACCATTTGCATCTAGCTTACGACCGATACGAGTAGCTTTGCCACTCTTTGGGTCGACAACCTGCAAGTTCGAGATGTGAATCGCAGCCTCTTGCTCAACGATTCCACCTTGGGGGTTCTGTGCGTTTGGCTTTTGCGCCTTCTTCACCATGTTGACTCCCTCGACAATTGCACGCTCCTTCTGAGTATCAACAGACAATACTTTGCCTTGTTGACCGCGGTTGTTGCCTGCGTTGACGTAAACCAAGTCCCCCTTCTTAATATGTAATTTTGACATATTCGAAATCTTTTTTATTAACTACAATACCTCTGGTGCCAACGAGATGATCTTCATATATTGGTCACGTAGCTCACGAGCTACAGGGCCAAAGATACGAGTACCACGCATCTCACCTTGGTTGTTAAGGAGGACTACCGCGTTGTCGTCAAAACGAATATACGATCCGTTTGGTCGTCTAATCTCCTTGGTTGTTCTTACTATAACCGCCTTTGATACGGTACCTTTCTTTACGTCGCCCGAAGGTGATGCACTCTTCACTGTAACAACGATCTTATCGCCTACAGATGCGTAACGACGCTTTGTGCCTCCAAGTACACGGATACAAAGAACCTCCTTTGCACCGCTGTTGTCAGCTACTGCGAGTCTACTTTCTTGTTGTATCATGACTATTTAGCTCTTTCTATGATTTGTACTAATCTCCAACGTTTGGTCTTGCTCAATGGGCGAGTCTCCATAATGCGAACTGTATCTCCCTCTCTTAGGGTCTCGTCCAATGACTCTGCTACAAACTTTGTAGTCTTGTTCACGAACTTACCATAGATTGGATGTTTCACCTTACGTGCCACTGCAACAACGATAGTTTTGTCCATCTTGTTGCTGACAACTACCCCAATACGCTCTTTTCTAAAATTTCTTTCCATAGTGGTAATTAACATTTAGCGTTTTTTTGACGCAGAACTGTCAGCATACGAGCTATATCTCTGCGAGCTTTTTTAATAATTGAGGGGTTTTCAACGGGAGATACCGCATGTTGGATCTTCAATTTCGAAAGCTGTGCCTTCTCAACCTCGATACGCTCTTGCAGATCCTTCACTGAAAGTTCCTTTATTTCTGCACTTTTCATCTTTGTCCTCTTAGATTGATGTTTCAACGTAATCACGTCTTACAATAAATTTGGTCGTAATTGGCAACTTCTGTGCTCCCAAACGAAGTGCCTCTTGAGCGATCTCCAAGGATACTCCCTCGGCCTCAAACAAGATGCGGCCCGGGGTAACAGGTGCCACGAATCCCTCTGGGTTACCTTTTCCCTTACCCATACGTACCTCTGCTGGCTTCTTCGTGATTGGTTTGTCTGGGAAGATACGAATCCAAAGCTGTCCCTCACGTTTCATGTGACGGGTGATAGCTTGACGAGCTGCCTCGATCTGGCGACCAGTGATCCATGCTGTCTCAAGCGCCTTGATTGCGAACGAACCGTATGCAAGTTGGTTTCCTCTTTGAGCTAAACCCCTCATACGACCCTTTTGCATTCTTCTAAATTTGGTCTTTTTTGGCTGTAACATTGTGTTTTTGCTTTAAAAAGGTCCTACTTACTATTATTGTTGTTGCGACGCTTACGGTTTTGGCCTCCACCTCTGCGGTCTTGGCGACGATCGTTGCCCCCTTGTTGACCACCTTGAGCTGATGCTCCTGCGATCTCAAATAGGTCACGCTTTCCGTAAACGATTCCTTGACAGATCCAAACCTTGATTCCCAAGATTCCAACCTTTGTCAATGCCTCTGTGAGAGAGTAATCTACATCTGCACGGAATGTGTGCAATGGAATACGTCCCTCTTTCATTGTCTCCGAACGTGCCATCTCGGCTCCGCCCACGCGACCTGAAATTTGAACCTTGATTCCCTCTGCTCCCATTCGCATTGTAGATGCGATTGTGGTCTTCACTGCGCGACGGAAAGATACACGACCCTCCAACTGACGAGCAATATTGCGACCTACGATTGTTGCATCAACCTCTGGACGTTTGATCTCGAAGATGTTGATCTGAATCTCCTTACCAGTAAGTTTCTTCAACTCCTCTTTAAGTTTGTCAACCTCTTGACCTCCTTTACCGATGATGATGCCCGGACGTGCCGTAGATACTGTAACAGTAACTAGCTTCAAACTTCTCTCGATGATGATCTTCGAGATGCTTGCCTTTGCCAAACGAACGTCCAAGTACTTGCGGATTTTTGCATCCTCTACTAACTTCTCTGAGAAGTCACGACCACCAAACCAGTTAGAATCCCAACCCTTGATGATACCAAGGCGGTTTGATATTGGATTTACTTTTTGTCCCATTGCTTACTGTTTTTCTACGGTTACCATTTTATCAACTACGATAGTCACGTGGTTAGAACGCTTGCGGATACGGTGTGCGCGACCTTGTGGTGCCGCTTGAATTCGCTTCAACATTCTTCCTCCGTCTACGAAGATCTCCTTTACGCATAGCTTCGAATCCTCCAATCTCTCGCTTGGGTTTTTAGCTTCCCAGTTAGCGATAGCTGAACGCAAAAGCTTCTCCAAGCGGATAGATGCTTCCTTCTTTGAGTAACGAAGGATACCCAACGCGCGGTTGATCTCGACACCACGGATGATGTCTGCTACCAAGCGCATTTTGCGTGGAGACGTAGGGCAGTCACGCAGAATAGCGATAGCTTTCTGCTTCTTTTCGGCCTTGTATTGAACGGCCATATTTGATTTTCTTGCACCCATTTCTTAACTATTTTTTCTTGTTACCACCATGACCACGGAAGTTACGTGTAGGGGCAAACTCTCCGAGTTTGTGTCCTACCATATTCTCTGTTACATACACTGGAATAAATTTGTTTCCGTTGTGTACTGCGATAGTTTGACCCACGAAATCTGGTGAGATCATACTTGCACGTGACCAAGTCTTTATTACGGACTTCTTGTTTCCCTCTGCTTGTGCTACTACGCGTGCATCCAACTTTGGGTCAATGAATGGTCCTTTTTTTAATGAACGGCTCATTTAAGTACTCTATTTAATTATTTTTTCTTCTTT
>JBCQUO010000050.1:0-13650 GCA_047173955.1 Rikenellaceae bacterium | reverse complement strand
CGAAAGTAAACTTTCGGTTCATGACACATCTTTTTCATTATCCTCCCCCTCTGAGGGGGAGTAACCTCGCGGCCCCATCCCCCAAAGCGAGGTAGTATCACTCCTAACTCCTAACTCCTAACTCCTAACTCCTAACTCCTAACTCCTTTTCGTCATTGCGGGCTTGATCCGCAATCCCTAGCGAAACATTACACGGCCGATGTAGAGATTGCGGCTCGGAGGCCGCAATGACGTATGTGTGTCACCATTTATCATTAATCATTATCGGCGTTAATCATTAACCATTTACAGCTCTTGCGAGCTGTTCGCCCTCCTAGCACTTTTTTTGCTGCTCAAAAAAAGATGCTTTTTAGGAGTGGAGGGCGAGTTTTGCGGAGGTGGCTAAAAGAGGAGAACCGAGGACTGCCCTACGCGGGCGGCGGCGGAGAGATCTCCGCGGATCCAAGAAAAACTGCGTTTTTCTATCCCATTTACCATTTATCATTTATCATTTATCATTCATCATTTACCATTTATCATTAACCATTACTCTATGCTCCACAGAGATTTGTTGAATGTGCTCTTCACCTCGTCGGGAATGGTGGGGAAGAATGTGAAGCCTGTCATCTGCTCGATGGTCGCCACTGAGACTGGATCGGGGATAGAGCTGTAGTTTTGGTGGTCGAACCAATAGCCTATGGCTTTGAGCTCCGAGGCCGAACACTCAGCTACTGCCTTGCCGCTGTTTCCGCTCACCGTGCGCAGCAGAACCTTGTAGTATCCGCGAGGTATGGGGCACTCCTTGCCCGACTTGTCGGTCGTGGTGCCGATGGTCGAGGAGTAGTCCGCCCCCGTGACGATATAGAGGGTGTCGGAGCAGACCTGTTTGCGCACTGCCGACTCGAGGTCCGCCCACACGTTTTGGTTCAATGTATTGAGCTGTGGGGTCATGTTTGTGTAGTAGAAGGTCTGCTGATTCATCTCGACCGTGGCCAACCTGTCGGCCGAAGCCAATTGATGTCCGCGGTCCCAATCGCCGCTGTAGGAGCCTGTGAGGTTGGGCTGGTACTGCGTCTCGATTTGAGGGTCGTAGCCCCAATCATCGGTGCGACTCACCGAGCCGCTATAGATGGAGTGGTAGGGGTAGGCGACCCAACGTGCTGCGTAGTTCTTGGTGTCGTAGCACATGGTGTAGTTCCTCACGCTCGTGCCGTTGTTAAGGGTGGTGAAGTGTGTGATGTATTGGTACGCTGTGTTCGTCTCCTGCTCGGGGAGCTCGGTCCATGAGTACTCGACGCTCTCCTGCGGCTCGTTGTCTGTTGTGTTGTCGTCGTTGGAGTTACCTCCCACATATGCACTCTGTGAGCACGATGCCAGTAGAAGCAGTGCGCCCAGTATCCAAAATTTTCTAAATCGCCCCTTTATCATAACGGTTTATTGTTGTTGCTGTTTATGGTCGCAAACTTACATAATTTTTCGTCACGATGCAACGCTATGGGGGCGTGAGGTATTAAAAGCGTGTGAAAAAACGAGGATGTCCTGACTTGCGTCGTGGACACCCTCGTTGTGGCAGGTTAATGTCTCGCACTCTGCACGAGTAACCGTAGGAAAACTTTCAGAGGTTACAAGGCTGCGATTTGGCAGTAGTGGTTGTAGTGTCCTAGCACGTTGTCGACGTAGGCTAGGGTTTGTGATACGCCACCGAAGCGTTTCACGTTGTTGGCCGATGCAAATTCAGAACTCTTCATCTCTTGGAGGTACTTAGAAACCACGCTCCACGAGTTTGCATCTTCGCCATTGTTTCGAGCCAATTTTCGGGCGTTGAGAACATGTCCCACTCCGCCGTTATAGCTCGCTAAAATCAATCCCATTTGATCTCTCTGTGGGATCTCGTTTGTGAGTTTAAGCATCTTGCCGATCCTGTTGACCAACAAGTTAGCAACCATAATATTGGTCTCTACATTGGTCAAATCCTCACATTTTACATTAAAGAACTCTGCAACACTTGGCATTATCTGCATCATACCTTGAGCACCTACTTTAGATGTCGCATCGGGTCTAAACCTCGATTCGTGGTAAGCCATCGCACTCATAAATCGCCAATCATTTCCATACTCCTCACAAACGACTTTGAAAATTGGATCGTAAGGAGAGATTGTGGTAGGTTGCGCTACCTCTTTCTTCTCGATAACAACCTCTTGTTGTGTCTCGTGTACGCTATCTACATCTGTCGAGATAGGTAGATCGAGCACAGGTTGTTGTTTTGTGATGAAGTCACCCAAAAGGGCTGTACCCATCATCACGATTGTCATCACGACAATTGCCTTTTTTACCATAAATTTTTAATTTCGAGCCGCCTATAATTGTCACACGTCTCAGTTATTCGGGTTACCTCGATGGTTTTTGGGAGGCAACCACTGCTCCCTACGACACTAATCGTAGAAGCACCATGAGATACCAAACTTTAGCATCCCCGGGTTGAGTGGATACATTGACACTGCAAAGTTCTCCCGATTACCGAAGAGTCCGTCGTTGAGGTGTTGATACTTCAACAAAATACGCATTCTCTTCCACTTACCTGCCACATATGCGTCCATGTAAGGGTAACCGCCACTCTCTGATTCGCGCTGGTTATAGAAGGTCGACAACGCTGGGTTATAGCCCGGCATATAGTACATCGTCGTGTAGCGACAATCTATACCTGTCTGCAACTGAAGGACATCTTTGACAACCCAGAAATCGTAGTAGTACGAGATGTAGGCGCTCAGCGTCGGTACGGCAATAACACTCTGATCGGTACTCACCTGCCATAGAATACGGTGATCGAGGTTAAGCCCTCCAATTTTGAAGTTCTTCTGTGCATATAGGCTTGTGACGCTCACCGCTCCCGAGGCTTGCGACACAATACTTTGCGAATTATAATAAATTTTATCTGTAACGACATTTTGTGTAAAGGCGACCTCTAGGTTGTAGTCGGGCACCATGAGGCTCACCTTGAATCTACTCTCGCTCTGGGTATCGAAGTTATTGCTCCACACGAAGTGGTTCGAGAAGAGGTTCTCCTCCCAATAGCTTGGGCTCTGCCTCTCGACGTTCAACTCTCCTTTGAGGATCAAAGCCTTTTGGGCAACGTTGGCCGCAAGGGTGATATGGGCCCCAGCGCTCATATCTCCGCCCCTATACCCCGAAGGGTAGATCTTGAGGTTAGCCCCCCAATCCACATATTCGCGCACCTTGCCGTCGATCTTTCCATATACAAACCAACTTGTCTTGTGGTCGCGCTCCAACTCCCCCGTGAGGTAATCTCCCTTGGAGAATTGTGAGTAGGTGTGGAAATCAAAACCTACACCTCCGTTGAGGGTCCCCAGCACTCCATCTCGTCCCCACGGTTGGGCCTGAAAAAAGAGTCTGTTCGAGACCACGCGCTCCGAGAGTGTATCGCGCGTTTGGGTGGGGTTGATATACCAGTTATCGTAGTACTCGCCCTCCTCCGAGACGTAGTTGCCATCCTCATCCCTATAGCTCAGAGCGTTGGTGTAGGTGGCATATACGTCCGAATATGTTTTGCTCCATGCGTTGTATTCGAATGAGTGGCCAAAGTAGATCGCCGACAGATCGGCCATCGAGAAGTCGCGCTCGCCCATAGGCTCCAATGGTAGACCATACGACTGCTCCACATAGATCGAGGTGTTGCGATATATATTTTGTGCCTCGGCATTCTCCAACTTCATCGGGATTCCGATATTCATCTCGAAGAGTGAGTCGGTGATGGCCCATTTACCAACAACTCCTCCGCTCTCCTCGGTCACAATCTTGTTGTTTATATATCCTGCGTGGACCGTATATCTCTTGCCCGTGTGCGAACCAGCGATCGAGAGGTTATGGTTCTTGGTATCTTGACGCATATATTGCCCCTTGGTACCCGGCGATTTATAGTTGATATTGAAGGCCGTCGATGGTGAAACGTTCTGTGCGTGTCGAATCTCGAAGTTGGCCTCACGATAGGATGTTTGCCCAGCCTCGATGTAGTTTAGCTGTGTAAATATACTCTTGTTGTTGTAGAAAGGCGCGTTCTCCATGGTGTATACATACGAACTATATGGCCTTGCAAATGTAAAGTTGAAGTCTCTGTTCCTATCCGAATAGTCAATGGCCTGAGAGGCTTGACCCAAACCGCCCAACATCATATCTCCCACACCATCCTTATGGACCGGGTAGTCGATCCTCCAATTGGTGAGGGTGGTATCTAGGGGTTGGAACTCGATCTCGTTGTAATCACGATTGATTGTCCAGCTCATGTGGCTTACAGCACGCATCGAGTCGCTAAAGAAGTATGACTCCAAGGGCAACTTGATCTTGGCCACTTGGGTTGTATCCTCTCCCTCACCTTTGGGTTTTCCTCCCCCTGCGCCTCCCTCTCCTGCGTTGCCACCCTCGGGTCCACTCTGCGCCCATACGCTTCCAGTCGAAACGACAAGAAGAGTAATCATCGGCAAGAGCGCTCTAAGGAGTTTGGATAGGGTGAACTGCATACTTTCTAAATTACAAAAACTAAGCCTTCTTTGTTTTGATAACCGCCCGAGAGATCGAGATTGCTATGTAGGTGAGCACAACGATCGGCATTGCGATTATTTTGAATTGGATGATCTCGATGGCAGCCACGGCCAAGAAGATATAGCGGATAGAGTTTTGCCCCCACCCCAAACCTTTGAATTTGAGCGAGAACATATCTAGCGGAGCGACCATAAAGGCCGACATCATAACCGAGATTAGTGCCAACCATTCGATGGGTATCTGCACCCCTTGTGTGTGGCAAATAAGCCCCAATGACATGCAAAAAAGTGCGTTGGCAGGGGTTGGAAGCCCCACGAAATTGCTCTGCTGAGAATCGTCTATATTGAACTTCGCCAACCTAAGTGCCGAGAAGGCAACAATAAGAAAAGCGGCATAGGGAAAAAATTTCACAACAAATTCGCTATTTAGCACCGAAAAAGAGTCGCAAGCGAGCGAAAATAGCACAAAAGTTGGAGCTAAACCAAAAGAAACGAGGTCGGAGAGTGAGTCCAGCTGCACACCGATAGGGGATTGTTGATTGAGCAAACGGGCTACAAAGCCATCCAAAAAATCAAATCCAGCAGCTAGTATTATCAACCAGAAGGCGAGCGTATAATCCTGATTAGCAACGACTTCTTTAACCGCCAAAACTCCGCATGTGAGATTTGACAAGGTGATAAAGTTGGGTATAGTAAATAATTTTATTTTCATTCTAACGCGCAATTTATACACATTGCGGTGGCAAAGTTACATCTTTTTTTTTACATTTGTAAATTATAATAGACATTAAATATAATATTCCACGCAACGCACACTATATATAACTTATGAAAAACAACAAATATTGTGTAATAATGGCTGGAGGTGTGGGTTCAAGGTTTTGGCCCAAGAGTCGCCAATCTATGCCCAAACAGTTCCTCGACATTCTGGGAAGTGGCAAATCCTTTATCCGCCACACCTTCGAGAGATTTCTGCCTATGGTCCCCGTCGAGAACTTTTTGGTGGTGACCAATGCTGCCTATCGTGAGTTGGTGTTGGACCATATCCCCGAACTAAGTGCGGATCAGGTGTTGTGTGAACCAGTGGGTCGTAACACTGCACCCTGCATATGCTATGCGGCCTATCTGTTGCGAAAGATCAACCCTCAAGCCGAGATGATCGTAACCCCAGCCGACCACTATATCCACCAAGAGGATGAGTTCCGCTGTGCGGTGGGGGAGTGCGTGGAGTTCTCTATCAAACACAACGCCCTCATAACTTTGGGTATCAAACCTACGCGCCCCGAAACGGGGTATGGGTATATCCAAATATCGGACAGCTCGCCCATCACAAAGGTGAAGTGCTTCACCGAAAAGCCAACCTTAGAGATCGCCCAGACATTTATCCAGCACAAAGAGTTCTTCTGGAACTCGGGGATCTTTGTGTGGAAGGTGAGCGATATAGTCTCGGCCATAGAGCTGCATCTGCCCGACTATCACACCCTCTTTAGTGCCATAGAGCCTCAGCTGCGTACACCCCAAGAGGGGGAGGCTATAGCGCAACTCTTTGCCCAATGCAAACCCATCTCGATTGATTATGGAGTGATGGAGAGGGCCGACAATGTGTATGTGAGGTGTGGGGATTTTGGTTGGAGCGACGTGGGTACATGGGGCTCGGTATATCAACACTCCAACAAAGATAACTTCGATAATGCCACCTCTGAGGATGCTTTTATGTTCAATACCCACAACTCTATAGTCTCGCTGCCCAAGGGTAAGATCGCTGTGGTGAGCGGTTTGGAGGATTATATTGTGGTCGACACCGACGATGTGCTTATGATCTGTCCGCGCAGCGAGGAGCAGAATATCAAGAAGTTCATAGATGAGGTGAAGTATAACAAGGGCAATAAATTTTTGTAGCAGATTATGATTGAGACGATATATAAACTCTTTGAGCGCTATCCACGCATCTCGACCGATACACGTCGCATAGAGCCCAGTTCACTCTTCTTTGCACTCAGAGGGGCTTCGTTCAATGGCAATGAGTTTGCCCTCGCGGCTCTGCGTATGGGGGCGGCATATGCTATTGTCGACGACGAGACGTTGGTGGCTCAGAACCCATGTGTGAGCTCGAAGTTGATCTGTGTGGATGATGTGTTGCGTACGCTTCAACTCCTTGCGGCTCACCATCGACGTGTGCTCGACATCCCGATCATCGCTATCACGGGGTCGAATGGCAAGACCACAACCAAGGAGCTGCTGTGTGCGGTACTCTCTACGCGCTATCGGGTTAGTGCCACGGTGGGTAACCTCAACAACCATATCGGGGTCCCCTTGACTCTGCTTTCGATGGACCCCTTGACCGAGATTGGGATTGTAGAGATGGGGGCAAATGCTCGGGGCGAGATTGCCGCTTTGTGCCAAATTGCGGCCCCTAACTTCGGCATAATCAACAATGTGGGTCGTGCACACTTGGAGGGTTTCGGTGGCGAAGAGGGGATCAAAAAAGGCAAGGGAGAGCTCTATGATTTCCTCTCCCAGACGCAAGGGGTGGCGTTTGTTGCCTCGGATGATCCGACGCTTATTGAGATGTCCCAACAACGCGAGGGGCTGAGTGTCGTGGAGTACCCATTTGCTTTAGCGAGTGGTATAAAGCACCAATTGGAGGGGGGTTACAACCTCAAAAACATCGCTTCGGCAGTGGCGGTGGCGACTTTTTTTAGGGTCGAAAGGGAGGATATAGCATCGGTAATTGGGTTATACACCCCTCAAAACAACCGCTCGCAACGTTGCGTGACCGATCGCAATACCTTGATCGTGGATTGCTACAATGCCAACCCATCGAGCATGGAGGTCTCTATAAAGAACTTTTTGGGGGAGTCCACGGAGCTTCGCAAAGTTATGATCTTGGGCGATATGTATGAGCTGGGGGGGTGGAGCCGTGAGGAGCACCAGAGGGTTATTAGGCTGGCCGCGTCGCAACGCGGAGTCGAGGTTCTGTTGGTGGGCTCTAATTTCGCAGAGGCCTACAAAGAGCTAGGTGATCTGTCGATGGATGTTCGACTCTTTGGCGCTCGAGCTGATCTGGAGGGGTATCTGTCGGCCTCCGTGTACTGTAGTTCGATGATCCTCATTAAGGGGTCGCGCGGAGTGGGGCTCGAGCAAATAATAAAGTTATTGTAAAATAAAGATTAAAATTAGGGCTCTTATTTGTTAGAGTCGCAAAAAAATAGTATTTTTGACAAAATATCATATACCTGATAACTATGACAATACAAACTACTTTCGCGGGGTTGTCACTTCGCAACCCAATAATCGCAGCTAGTTGCAGCCGTACAAACAGTGCAACAAACAATTTCGCGCTCCAAGAGGCAGGCGTAGGAGCTATCGTCCTCAAATCACTTTTCGAGGAGAATATCATCTTCCAAACTCAGAGTGTAGCGGATTCGGTTCAACATACCGAAGCGTCGGACTATGCACATGGATACCTCCGCTCGCATGAGCTCAGTGAGTATATCCAGCTCATTAAGGATAGCAAGGCGAAGTGTGAGGTTCCGATCATCGCTAGCGTGAACTGCATCTCGAGTGGCGAGTGGACGGAGTTCGCTAAGTTAATCGAGGAGGCTGGAGCAGATGCTTTGGAGCTCAATATCATGGGTGTGGTGTCGACTGTGGATTACGAAGATGGAGAGTTTGAGCAGCGTCATGTCGATATAGCAAAGGCGGTTGTGGGTATGGTCAACATCCCTGTGATCGTTAAGTTGGGCTCTCAGCTCACCAATCCAGTTGTGTTGGCAAGCAAATTGAAGAGTTGTGGTGTGGCGGCTGTTGTGATGTTTAACCGCATGTATCAAAGCGATATAGATGTTGTGACGATGGAGTATAAGCCGGGGGCAATCCTCAGCTCAGCTTCGGATATCTCGCAACCACTCCGTTGGGTCGGAATCACTTCGGCAAAGGTGGCAGGTTTGGATTTGGCCCTTTCGGGAGGTGTCCAGAGTGGCGAGGATGTAGTGAAGGGAATCTTGGCAGGCGCAGCGGCTGTTGAGGTGTGTAGTGTGATGTATAGAGAGGGTAACGCTTGGGTCGCAAAGGCTATTGAGGCTTTGGAGGCTTGGCAGGCGGAGCATGGCTACGATAGTGTCGAGGAGTATAAAGGCAATATGAATGCTTCGGGAGCCGAGGAGCGAGAGAAGTTGGTACGTAGCCAATTCTTGCGTCACTTCGGGTCGATGTAATTAATTTTCAGATAGTATTAATTAGGAATAAGAGAGAGTGAAGAGAGTATTAAAGTATGCAACGGTGTTAATCACCTCTGCATTGTTGTTTGTGTCGTGTGAGAAATTTATTTATTACACCTCGCTGAATTCGATTGTGGGGGTCTATAGTGTCTATGCGGATAGCTATCTGTATGGTGGCGACTACACGTACGACATTGAGATCATCAGAGATGATGCGGATGACTCCATGGTGTGGATCTATAACCTAGACGACATCACCGAGTATGAGCTCGGGAGCGACTTCGGTGCGTGGGTCTATGGAGTTGTGGATAGTGATGTGACCAAGATAATCGTCCCCTTGGGGCAGAGTGTAGCTACAGGAACCTCAAATATGGGCCTTCTGGAGTTCTATGGGTATAATGGTTACGCGGTCCAAACATCGGGTTATATGATTATAGATATCATAGATGGCGGATTGAAGTTTTACGATATGGCCCCTGCGGTCTATGTCAATGGCACCACGCGTGATTGGTGGGATATCTTCGAGCCGGGGATGTTCGCTATACAACGATAAGAGAGGAGAAATTTATTAAATTAGGAGAATGCAACAAAATATTTCAGATTCGATTTTATATATCGGAACAGATGACAAGGATCTAGACCTTTTCGAGGGTCAATACCTTATCCCAGAGGGGATCTCATATAACTCATATGTGATCGTGGATGAGAAGATCGCAGTGATGGATAGCGTGGATGACCGAAAGATCGATGTGTGGTTCGAGCAGCTACAAGCAGCTTTGAATGGCCGCACGCCTGACTATTTGGTGGTTACACATATGGAGCCCGACCACTCTTCGGGTATCGAGATGGTGATGAGCAAATATCCCCAAACCAAGATTGTGGGTAATGCCAAAACCTTTGCGATCATGAAGCAACTCTTCGATGTGGATAACATCGACGAGGTGGCTTATGTGGTCAAAGAGGGTGACGAGTTGTCGTTGGGCGCTCATACCTTGAAGTTTATTATGGCCCCTATGGTCCATTGGCCCGAGGTGATGGTGGCATACGAGAGCACATCAAAGACACTCTTTAGTGCCGATGGATTTGGTAAGTTCGGAGCTTCGGATGCTAAGGGCGGTTGGGCTTGCGAGGCACGTCGATACTACTACAATATCGTGGGTAAGTATGGTGCCAATGTGCAGTCGCTACTCAAAAAGTTGGATGGCGTACCAGTCGATTTCATCGCTCCTCTTCATGGCCCGATCCTTAGGGAGGATATCGGCTACTATGTCAAGATGTATGACCTCTGGAGCCGCTACCAAGCCGAGGAGGATAGTATCCTGATCGCCTACGCTTCGATCCATGGCAATACCGCAAAGGTGGCTCACGAGTTGAAGGTGGTTTTGAAGGCTAAGGGCAAAGAGAATGTTGAGTTGTGCGACCTTACGCGCGACGATATGGCCCAAGCTGTTGAGGATGCCTTCTATTCGGAGACATTGGTGTTGGCCGCTGCATCCTACGACGCAGGGGTGTTCCCACCCATGGAGCACTACTTGCACCACCTAAAGAGCAAGAACTTCCAGAACCGACGCGTCGGAATCATCGAGAATGGATCGTGGGCACCCACGGCTGCAAAGACAATGAAGGGGATGTTGGAGTCGATGAAGGGGATCACAATCTTGGACCCTGTGGTCACTATCCGCTCGAGCTATAAGTCAACCGATGTGGCAGCGCTCGAGGCGTTGGCCGATGAGTTGATTAACAAACAGTAAATGTATAAACAAATAAATAACAGAAAAATTATGAATAAGTATGTATGTGAGCCATGTGGCTATGAATATGATCCAGAAGTAGGCGATCCAGATAACGGAATCATGCCCGACACATCCTTTGAGGATCTTCCCGAAGATTGGGTTTGCCCCGTTTGTGGATTGGGCAAAGATGTCTTTTCTGAGGCGTAAATCTTTAGTCGGTTATATACTTAGGTGTGTAGCCGATTTTTTTGATAAAAATATTCTGTCTTATAAATAGCTGATTAACAGCTACAATGGGTCGGTGTTGAATGTCGGTGTCTTAAAATATGATATAAATATTTGGAAAATAATAAAAAAGAGCTTATATTTGCACTCGCTTTACCGAAGTAACGCAAGTTACTGCACGTTGCCCAGATGGCGGAATCGGTAGACGCGCTGGTCTCAAACACCAGTGGAGCAATCCGTGCCGGTTCGATCCCGGCTCTGGGTACTTTTTACAAAGCTAATCATCTAATTATTAGGTGGTTAGCTTTTTTCTTTGTATGTTTTTGCCGATAAATTGCCGATAATTTCAGAATATACAAAAATAGCACCTCGAAAATATCGCTATTCTCGGGGTGCTGGTGCACACCAATAACTCGGCTATTGAGCTAATGATACGCAAATATACAAATTATTCTCGATATACGAAATATCTATTACATTTCTATTGTGTTACTTTCTATATTTTCAATTTCAAAGAAACATTCGGGATCGGGCATCTCAATAGGTAGATACTGCGGATTAAATGGCAACTCTGAATAATTTAGTTCATCGCTGTGTTTATCCAACAAACCATTCTCTTTGGAGTATTCATAAACAAGTTTTAGATAGGTTCGTAGAATCCACGGATCTAATAGAATTTCATACTGATCGCACCACTCCAATAAATCTTTATCTCCCTTAGATGAATTACACGACTTACACGCTTTTATAAGATTATCTCCCGTGTCCCGGCCTCCCTTGCTTTTAGGCAATATGTGATCTAATGCCAATCGATCGTGTTTTACTCCACAATATGCGCATACTTCGCCAATATCTGTTTTATAGTGATGGTCAATAAACATCGAGTGAATTTGCATTGCACCCGTTCTTAACCCTTTGAATATCTTAGCTCGAATCATATACGATTGAGTGTCATAGGTCAATTTACCTTTCTGATACGATGCAAAAAACATAGATAGATTTGCGTATGCCCAAAATATCCTATCTTTTAGCCCATTAAACTTTGGATATGCCATATTATACCCCCTTGCTTTTAATCTTAGATAGACGCTCTTTCCATTTCTCTATTATTGTAAAGGGATTATATAGCTCGAAAACACCAGAGTAATAAAATATCTTTTGCTTATTCCTTACACGCTCCAAATAAAACTGACGCTTATTATATTTTGTCGCTAACATTGATAGATACTCTTTTTGATGATCTCTCAACTTAATAAAATAGCTTATTGAGTACTCTAACAATCTCCGTTCGTCATCTTTTAGTTTAGCTTTAGCATATATCTTTATTAGACGATCATAAGGGGCTGGAGAATAATACTCTTCTCCCACAATCTGCTCATAAACCCTTGCTGCCGAACAATAGTCTTTATCATCCTCATATTTTTTAGCTGTACTTATCAATAACTTGAATTTATTTTGCACCTCCCATATTGGCGATAATTTCGTGTGTAAACGCATATTGCCTAACTGCGCGTGCGTGGTCTCTCCAGATTTCAAGTCCTTGTAAAAATCAAACTCTGGGACTTTCAATATAGCTAACTGAAATTGCGCACCCAACGAAATAGATGTAGGTTTGTAGGTATTTGCTTTTTGAGGTAGTAGGTTACTTGTCGCCTTACTCTTATTCTCGATCTTTTCGAGTCTCTTACGATATTTAGTAATATCGAATGGATTAAATACCAGCAATCCACTATCATCTAAAGCTCTTGTATTATTTTCGAGAGCCTCTAATATCGTTTGTCGAAGTGATGGATTGCTATTGATTGAGTACATAGCCCTACGCTCATTTTCCTTTTCAAAAACCTCAATGGCTTTTCTTGCCACTCTTGCCTCATTCTCTGAGCCTCTAATATTACGATACAATATCAATAATCTATCAAATGAGTGAGTTGCAGGATACTCCAATGCTATGTTATCTTCATACACTCGAATAGCTCCGTTGGTATCACCCCGTTGCTCTAACTCTATTCCTAAATTATTCAACCCTGCTGTTTGATGTAATTTTTCACTCATAATCTATGATATTTTACTACACGCTCATATTTGACAATTTTAAGCATTAATAAATAGAGAGGTGCATACGTCGGAACACCTCGCCTCGGAACTTATCAACGCTGCAAATTTAGCGAATATATTTTTTGAAAATGATATAGTTGCGATTATTGTTTAATATATTTCATATAAGGCATATATTCATTAGCACCAGATCTAACTATTGTTCTGGAATCCTTAAATTCAAAAATATAATCATCTCCATCGCTATTCATACTGTGCAACGTTAATATTGGGTATTCTAATGTGTAACTAAACTCACCATCACTATCAACAACTCGCCCATTCTGAGTTGTGTAATTTTCAAATGTCGTTGTAGACGTAAATTCAAACACGTTATAGCAAACTCCACCATAAAATAACTCATAGACAGTATCTTCGGTTATCCATTCCGTACCTACTAAACGATCATCTAATTGAGGTTCTTGATTAGATTCTTCTTTCGAGCATCCCATAAAAGAGATTGTTGCGATAGCCAAAAGGCTGAAAATTAGCTTTTTCATTGTTTTTGATTTTATTAGTTAAACATTAGTATTTCATCATCTGCATACCACCCAACGCAACTAATAACACGAAACGTGAGCGATACTTATTAATTGAAAGGCATCGCCAAACGCCCAGATCTCAAATAAGTAAAGCCCACGTAGTACGCGAGCATCTTTACCTATTATTTGTGAGATCTTGATTAAATTTGGCGATTTCTTCAATTCACAATAATAGCAAAATGCTAATATATATTACAGCAGATTTCTCCCTGCCGTAATGCAAATATAGTAATTATTTCTGGTTTGGTTATCATTCTCCCTGATATTCAATGCAAATAAAGAAAAGGCAGCCGAAAGTGTAACC